>CAYQEV010000080.1:0-1632 GCA_964416745.1 uncultured Woeseia sp. | reverse complement strand
GAGACGCTTATGGGGCAAGAGTGAAAATGGTTGCAGGTTCATTAACTCAGTATCGAGAACACACCAGCGCCCATGGATATAATTCAGCTAATGATTATAGAGTGCATTTTGGTCTTGCAGATAACACCTCAATAGACTTAATAGAAATTCAATGGCCCTCTGGGAAAATTAGTCAATTGAATAATCAGGAGGTTAATCAAATATTGACTCTTAAGGAATGAGCAAACTACTACATTCAGAAGCATCTGAAATTCTATCAATAGATAGACGAAAAACTCTAAAAACATTTGCTGCAGCTTCTATTGCTTCATTACTGCCTTCCTATGTTAAAGCTCGGAATTATTCTGACGTCATTGTCATTGGAGCTGGATTATCAGGTTTGTATGGCGCCACTATTCTTCAGGATGAAGGATACAAGGTCACTGTATTAGAGGCAGATAATCGAGTCGGCGGCAGAGTTCTGTCTCAGAAAAATATTCCTGGTAACCCTGAGACGGGAGGTACTGCTTTCGGTTCGGGTTATGCAAGAATTATTGATATTTCCAATCGTTTTAATATTAAGTTGAATGATTTAAGCCCAATACTGCCATATTTTAGACAACAAGAGCTAGCTCTTGATGGTGAGCTAATTAGAATGAGTGAGTGGGCTAATCATCCTAAAAATGTTTTACCAGAAGCAATGAAAGCCATGCCTCCAAATGCGTTTTTTCAACAATTATTAGGTAACAATAATCCTATTAAAACCCCAGGTGGATGGATGAATCCTAAATACTTTATGCATGATATTTCAGTTCATGATTGGTTGGTTAAACAGGGTTTTAAGCAGGATTTCATTGATTTAGTTTACAACATGAATATCACCCATGGGTATAACGCCAAAGATGTTTCTGTCTTAATGCTAATGTTTGTAAATGCTTTTGCTAGCTCACAAAGTCGTTTAGGTTTTAGAACCAGTTTATCTGCCGAAGGCGGGAATATGGTTATTCCAGAAGCTATGGCGAATAATCTAGAACAACCAGTGCTTTTGAATAAAAGTGTCAATGCAATTGAGACTTACTCAAATAAAGCCAAAATTAGTTGCGAAGATGGGTCAGTCTATGAAGCAGATCATGTTATTTGTTCACTGCCTTTTTCAGTTTTAAAAAATATTGATATTAGCCCTTCAGTTCAAGGTCTTCAGGCAGACGCAATAAATAATCTACGTTCGCAAAAGATTAATATGTTGCATGTTGTCCCTAAATCACCATTTTGGGAAAACGATGGAATGAGTCCAAATCTATACACCAATGGACTATCAGGAATGATGATTGCAAATCGCCATGTAAATACCCCTGATCAAGTGGATAGCTTCACTATTTGGTTAAGGGGACCCATAGCAGAGACATTGGACAGAATGAATCAGCAAGAAGCGATACTCTCTGTGATTAAATCAATTGAAGAAATAAGACCAAGCACAAAAAATGCATTAGAGACGGTCGCATATCATTCTTGGTTTCTTAGCCCATTCTCAATGGGTGATTGGGCTTATTGGAGTCCGGGTCAAATATCAAAATTTGGGTCTTCTGTTGGAAATCAACATGGCCAGATTCATTTTTGTGGTGAGCACACAGCTGTTTCAAATAGAGGAATGGA
>CAYQEV010000079.1:0-1931 GCA_964416745.1 uncultured Woeseia sp. | reverse complement strand
CTAAAACTTTTTATGATGGTGTAGTTGGACCTCTGAGTATTACCAAGGATGGTATAGCAACATTATCTGTTCCATTAGAAAGCAGAGAAATGTCATTACGGATTATTTACCCAGATCGGGGTGGGCCATACCCTATTATTGTTTTTTCGCATGGTACATTTTCTTCAAGTGAAAAATACAACTTGGTTGTCGAATTTTGGGCTGAACGCGGTTATGTAGTAATTCTGCCGAATCATCTCGATGCCAACTACGGTATTGTTCCGAGAAAGACTGAAGACATGATTCGTATCATTGATACCCGAATCTCTGATATGTCACTTATCCTTGATAACTTAGACGTTATCGAGCAGCAGAATCCAGGTTTAGAAGGTAAGTTAAATCAAGATATGATCATTGCTGCTGGCCACTCCATCGGCACCCAAGTGGTGCTGGTCAATACTGGCCAGAGAGTTCGAAACCCAACAAATAATTACGTCACCGAAAGCAGTGAAGATCGTTTCATGGCTGCAGTGATGTTAAGTGATCCAGGCAAAATGGCTATGATGCCTGATAATGCTTGGAAGGGTGCCACGGCTCCAACTTTTCTATCAACCGGTCCAGAGGATTACGGTTTAATGGGCGATGGTCGACGAGTAGCTGAATATCAGAACGAGATTCTAACACTTCCTAAAAAGTCGACGGAAGATAAATATCTATTATTGATTGAAGACGGTGATCACTATTTTGGTGGTCTGATCCACCGTGAGGTAGATAAGGTTCCAGATTATGACGGACTAGCAATCTTTAATGCTACATCTCTAGCTTTCATGGACGCATACACTCGTGACGCTGAATCTGCTTGGGCATTTCTTAAGCCAAACATTCTTAGTTCAGCAACCGATGGCCGCTTCTTGCTAACAGTTGAATAATACAAAAGATTTAATACATGATAATTAAACAGATAAAAACACTTTATCTTTTTCTAATCTGGGTTTTTGGATTTTTTGTTTTGGTTTCTTTTGACTTGTTTATGGAAGGCTTTGTCTTTGAATGGTTAGACTGGAATGGAACCAAAAAAAATGATTGGTTTTTCGCCTTATGGTGGGGGTTAGTAGTGGTGTGGTTCATCTATGGAATAGTTAGCCTATATGAAAAGCTAAAAACCAGTAAAAAACCTTAGGGAAAAAGAAAACTTATCAATTTATTAACTATATATAAATAAATATAGTAATAAAAAACTATATAAGTAATAATAAAGTTAATGGAAGAAAAAATAACAATAACTAAAAGCAAGATTCAGAAGGACAAAGTAGGCCATTCTAAGTGGCTTAAACATAAAGAATCTAGGTTTAATACGCTCTTTCCTAAGAGGCTTGAGAAAGTTAATTTAACTATCAGGTCTCTTTCTAAGTTATCTAATAGAAACAACTATTCTTATGAACCAAATAATATTATTACGGGTTTATCATCAATAGTGTTTGAGTTGAGAGAACTAGCTGCATCTTATGGCTTAGATTCACAAGATATAAAATACCCTCTAGCTGGCCAACAAACAGAACCTACTCTCACTAGAGCGGATGCAAAAAATAATGATGCAAAAGACATTGCCTCTGAATTATTGGAGATAATAGAGAAGAAAATAAAAACAGAAGAAAAACTCCATTCAGAAATTAATACTTTAAAAAGAGAGTTAAGTTTTTTGAGGGATAAAGTAGAAAACCAACAATGGAGTAGCACAAGAAATTTTACTTAAGAGTTCGTTAAGGATCTTTACCAAATATATTAGAGAAAATTATGTCAATACTAAATGTAACTTGCCAAGCTTGCGGAGAGGCAGATCAAGTGAGCGATGATGCCAATCATGATACTTCGAAAAAATTCTTTGTATGGCCGAGTCATACTGACCACACAGGTTTAAATATTTATGCTTTTTTTTGTTTTTCGTGTGGAAG
>CAYQEV010000078.1:0-2164 GCA_964416745.1 uncultured Woeseia sp. | reverse complement strand
TGAGTTACATTTGTACTACGTAAACAAACCATGAATTTACAATGAAACGATCAATTCTTTTTATATTTCTAATTCTTAATCTTAACGGTGGATTTCATACTAATCTCCAAGCTGCCGATCTGACCCATTTGGATAAATCAGTGTTTGCGGATCTGATGAATACTAAGTTTGAATCCTACAACGAAGGCTATGGAGAATTGACCGCTAGAGAATACGAACTATTTACTAGTGAAGATGAAAATTTTTCAATTGGCATTTGGGAAGCTAAGAAAGGAAAAGAGGTTATGGATACGCCTTATCCTTACAATGAATTTATGTATGTGCTTTTCGGCCAAATGGTCGTTGAAAATAGCGATGGTCAGCCCATTATTATTAATCCTGGTCAAGGGTTTATTACGCCAAAAGATTGGATGGGTTCTTTTACTATTACTGAAGATCTAGCAATTATCTATGCTATAGATGGTTTAAAAGGAACAAAAAATACTGAATCGATTGATACGGTTAAAATTAATGATGCAAGAGTATCCGCTTATGATCTGGGGGATTTTGAACCTTATTATCCCGAATACAGCAATCTTTTAGCCAGAGGGATCACTCTTTTTTCAAATCAAGATGAAAGTTTTCAGGTAGGGATTTGGGAGTCTTCATCAGGGTCTATACCTGCTAGTGCAGAATATTTCCATGGTTATCATGAATTTATGTACCCCTTGAGTGGTTCTATAAGATTGTCCCATATCAATGGCCAAGTAAGTGTTACCAACCCGGGTGAAGGTGTTCTGATTCCATCAAATTGGGATGGAGAGTTTGCAGTACCTGAAGGAATTTTAAAGATATGGATTACTTATACAGAAACAGCAACAACAAAAAAATAAATAGTAGCTTGTGATTAATGGAGAGGGAGAAGGAGAATGGAATGTGTCCAAGTAGAGAGAAGAAGTGTTTATTTGTCTTATGCTCAGATGATCATTGCCTCCCTTTGCCTGCTAGCTGCTCGAACTGAGTCTACCCCTTTGTCTGGAAATACTTATCAGAGTGCGGGTGAACTTTTGACAGCCTTTTCAGAAGAGAGTGCAGAGCAATACAAACCGTTCTTCCAATTCTCAGATCAAACTAAAATTATTAGTGTTGAGGTACACGCCATCGGAACAAATGACACAGACGCCCGGTATATCGCTGGATCTGAAGTTTGGAAACAAATCAACAACATTTTAAGGATCAAGACTGCAGATGGGTTCGAAGGTATATCGGGTGTCATTTCTGAGCATAAAGGAGAATTCAATCAAGAACACATACTCGAATTAGAGAGCGTTTTTACTGATCTCTTCGCCCTCAAGTCGTTGGATCCAGTTGAGGTCGGCTCACTGTTCGAGCAAACGAGACCGGATTTAAGTGATGCATCACGCTCAAGCATTGATATTGCACTATGGGACTTGGCAGCACGTAAGGCAGGACTTCCTCTCTACGAGCTGCTAGGGGCTAAGCGAGATTCGATTGAAGCCTATGCTAGCCTCCCTTTTTACGATTCACTTCCCGAGTACGTCGAGGCGGTCAATGAGTATGCAAAACTTGGCTATTCAACTTTTAAGTTCCACGTCTGGGGTCAGATTGAAGAAGACATAAGACTTGTTAAGTTGATTCAACAAACCTTTGCAAACTCTCCCTATCAATTCATGATTGATCTTGAGGGGGCGTATGACTTTGAGGATGCACTCCGGTTAGGTGAGGAAATGAATGATAACTTGTTTATCTGGCTTGAAGGACCTATCAATGATGAACTTCTGGAGCAATATAGGGAACTCAGGAACAGGCTTTCGCTTCCAATTATTCCTGCTGGCTATAATATTTATTCTCCTGAGTTTATCAAACAGGGGATCAACACTGGTTCTTGGGATGCTGGCAGATTCGACGCCACAACCATCGGTGGAATCTCGAAGGCCCTCGAGCTCCTAATAATTGCCAACAATGCTGATCTCCCGATTGAAATTCAAAGTTGGGGACATTCACTAGCCCAGGCAGCCAACCTTCACCTGATGTTAGCCAATGAGAGAACTAAGTACTTCGAAGCTTCGATGCCGAAAGACGCTTATGAGTTCGGGATGAAGAATGCTAACTTGCTTGATCAAGATCAAGTCGTTGCACCAGAGAGGGACGGTCTAGGTATTGA
>CAYQEV010000077.1:0-2203 GCA_964416745.1 uncultured Woeseia sp. | reverse complement strand
GCGGGCTTCTTATAGAAACAGATGATTGGAACAGAGACCCTGAACCCAGCAACAAGATGAAAATTTCGTGGAACACCGCTGTTGGATTAGGAACCCACACAGGAACAATGATTCCAGCATTTGCTTTTGGCCCTGGTGCAGAAAATATAGCAGGTGTAATGGATAACACTGATATATTTTTTATTATGAAGGAAGCGCTGGGTCTTGATGAGCTAAGTAATCGCCAATGTTTAAATTAAATAACATAACTTATGTTGAAAATGAATAAGGAAGGATATGTCTGATATTGATGTATTAGTAAGTGAAGTTGGACCAAGAGACGGTCTACAAAGCATAGATACCATTATGTCAACTAATGACAAGAAAAAATGGATAAAAGCTGAGGCAGAAGCAGGAGTTAGAGAAATAGAAGTGGGTTCTTTTGTGCCACCAAACTTGTTACCGCAAATGGCAGATACTTCGGAGATTGTTAAATATGCAAAAAGCCTTCCAAATCTTACTGTTGTGGCCTTAGTTCCTAATTTTATAGGGGCAAAAAATGCCATTGATGCCGGGGTTGATAAAATGTGTCTACCCTTGTCTGTTAGTGAAACTCATAGTCAAGCAAATTTAAAAAAAACCCATGATGAAGTTTTGAAAGAAATTGGAAAAATTACTGAGTACTTAAACACTCTAAATGAAAATGAGAGACCGGAGTTTGAGGGTAATTTATCCACTGCTTTTGGGTGCACTATTGAGGGAAAAGTTTCTGAAAAAGATGTGGTCTCTCTAGGTGTTAAAATGATGGAATTGGGCTGTGATGAAGTGGGTCTATCTGATACAACTGGTTATGCAAATCCGGCACAAATCAAAAGACTCATTCGTTTACTCAAAAAAGAAGTTGGCGATAATAATTTAACCAGTATGCATCTGCATAATACTCGAGGCCTGGGACTGGCTAATGCTCTTGCTTCTCTTGAGGAAGGGATCATGACCTTAGATTCATCTCTTGGTGGAATTGGCGGCTGTCCTTTTGCACCAGGTGCTAGTGGCAACATTGTCACTGAAGATTTAGTGTTTATGCTCGACTCAATGGGGCTAAAAACAGGCATTGACCTTGAGGCCTTAATAGAAGTCAATAGAATTGTTAAAACATGCCTTCCTAATGAAGAACTCTATGGTTTTACTGTAGATTCTGGTCTACCTAAAGGTTACTCAGAGGGAGGATGGGGGACCAACTAACTTGCTCTTAAAACTTATACTTAACGTCGATAAAAGCTTTTTTATAATCAATTTCCATCTCTTTGTTATTATCAAACCAAATGAATTCAATGCTAAGTTTTTTTGAAAAAGTATAACCAACATTAAGCTGATGGCCTTTATGACCTACGCCTCCTCCTCCAAAATCTGAGTGAGTTAAAGCGCCAAAAACAGCATTCTTCTCGACGTCCTTATAAAGATAGGTAACGTTCCAAAGATCACTTAAAGTCAACTTGACTCCTATTTGAAAACCCAGATCATTTTCAGGTGCTTTGGAGTTCCTTGCAACATCTAAAAAAATTGTGGTTGGGATTGTATCCGTGCCTAATTTTGTCTTAATCTCAGCAGAAAAATTGGTGACATTATAATTATTCAGGTAGTTATTATTGGCATCAACAGGGTTGCCAAATATTTTACCATTCCAAGTAATATCAGATGCAGATCTGCCTTTAATATCATCAAAGTTATATTGAGCAAGAGCAATCTTATAACTTGTTTCATTTGAGATTTTATTACTTAAGCCAATCTGTAAACCCATAATATTAGGGGAATGAGATGAATTTTCATCAAACTTAAAGAACCCAATGTTGCCAAAAATATTGCCTACATTAAAAGATAAAGCCGCGCCTTCAGGGTTGTAATCTCCATCAAAAATTAACTCGCTTTTATTAGGTTTGAAGAAAGGATTACTCATTTTACCCAGCAGAATAGAAGAATTATCCATTAGTGCATAATTCATATATAACTGATCCATACCAATATCACTTAAACTAAAATCATGGCCAAGAGTTTGATTAGCACCAGTGGTGTTTTCATTAGCTGTCGCAAACCTGATTTTAATTTTTAATCGTTCATTAGGTGAGTATTGGGCGCCTAATCGACTGCGTACCCTCTCTCTTCTGCGTTTTTCTAATTTACTATCATCATCTGTGTATCCATAACGGAATCTAAAATCAAATGATGT
>CAYQEV010000076.1:0-2233 GCA_964416745.1 uncultured Woeseia sp. | reverse complement strand
TATAAGACACACGTTGTCTATCAAATACAAAGGTATTACTAATTTCAGCTCTTTCGTCTGTTACATTGTCAATGTATAGCTCAGCAGTCATAGTATCATTGCTCATACCAAGACGAACATCCATATAGGTATAACTATCTTGTCGAGCTTTATTTGGTTCCATAATATCTGAATAACTATCAGCGGAATGAGTGAATTGAAGTTGAGCATGTCCAAGATTTCCATTTGACATATCCCACTCCTGTCTAAATCTTAGATTGAACTGCATGCCAGGGGCAAACGCCATATCACCTCCAACAACTACATCATCGGTAGGTACTAATTTCTTAGTAAGTTCAGTATCTAATACTGAGAACGCACCGGCAACTGTCAATCCTTCTCTATTGGTGAAGTAAGTAAAGTCACCCTCTACACCTTTAATATCGCCATCTGCAGCATTATCAGAAAAGAATAAGTTAACAATGCTTGGATCAAAGATAGTTGATTGAAGTCCTTCAACATCTACCATGAAAACACTTCCGTTAAATCTAAGTTGACCATCTTGAAGAATGGCTTTCCAACCAAACTCAGTGTTTGTGATTTCATCCGACTTAATTTCTGCAGGAACAGAGTACGAACCATCTGGACTTGTTCTGCCAACAGGCCTGTTTAGAAGACCGGGTCTAAAACCTTCAGACCATGTTACATAATACATAACCTCATCGCTTGGATTCCATGAATAGGTTACCTTTCCAATAGTACCATCTGTTTCAGCTTTATCTGGGTAGCCATTTGGATTACCAGGTGCGTATTGAGCTGATAAGTTAGATCCAAATTGTTGAGTATCTGGACTGCCGAACCCATTATAGAATGATGAGTTAGCACTGCCTTCAAAATCAACTTGAATATCATACCAACGAAGACCTAGAGTAAGTTCTGATGTGTCACTCGTTGCAATATTTAGTTCACCAAAAAACCCTTTCTGTTCGTCAGTTCTCTTAATATCGTTAAAGAAGATGACCGGTTCACAATATGGCCCAGCTGAAAACCACCCAGGGGATGCATTATTAATCGAACCAGACACAGATGTATCGGTAAGAGCATAGTTACATGCATAATCTATATCATTACCGACTGAACCTGGATAAGTAAACTGGTTTAATTCTGTAAGTGTAGTATCACTCATGAAGTAGCCAGCTGTAAGTGACATATTGTCATTGATATCTGCATTTATACGAATCTCATGACTTTCAACTTCAGTGTTTGTGTATGAGTCAACAAGCAAGTTTGGAGCACCACAAGTCCCAGTAGGAACATTACCCGGTGCATACGTTGTGTAAGTTACGTAATAATCACAAATGTAATATGGAAGATATTGACCGACAAAAAGATAATCAGTGTAATCAACCATTTGATTAGTATCTCTATCTGTATATGCACCAGCATAAACAACTTCAAGATCACCAATTAATCCTTCAAGTGTTAAGCTCATGTTATCAAATTCATCTTTTATTTCATCTTGGGTATATCTTTGAATTTCTAGATCACCTAAATTCGGATCCGCAAAGAAAACACCATCAGCATCAATTGTTTGCTGTGCATAAACCAATGTAGCAGTCCAATTATCGCCAAGTTCACTTGCTAGAGATGCTCTAAAACCTTGATAATCTACTCCATTTGCATCTTCTTCTACTAATGCATTTGCTGGAAGAAGAGTTGCTCCAGATAGATCAGCTCCAGCTTGAAAACCAGCTCTTGATGAACCAACAACAAGACCATTTTCTCTAACAAAACTAGCTTCTCTAAAACGTGCTGACTGACTAGCATCAAGTTGACCGGCAACTTGATCGATATAACCGCCTCTGCCATCGCTATAAGCAACAAATCTCAGCGCAGTATTATCGCTTACTGGAATATTAGTCATAAATTCAATTTTTGTTCCTGTGTCACCATCTGGCATGAATCTAGTTTCAAGCTCAACATTGCTTTCACTAACGCCTTGTTTAGGTTTGTTAGTAATCATTCTTACAACACCTGCTTGTGAACTAGCTCCAAAAAGTGTTCCTTGTGGTCCTGCCAGAACCTCGATTCGAGCAACGTCTGCTGCATAAACATCTAAGTTTCTTCCTGGTTGAGCCAATGGTTGCTCATCAAGGTAGAAAGATACGTTAGGTGCTAGGCCAGCAACACCTGCAGTTGTAAGGTTTGGAGTAGTCGATGCAAGGCCTCGAATGTATATTGTATTTTGACCAGG
>CAYQEV010000075.1:0-2269 GCA_964416745.1 uncultured Woeseia sp. | reverse complement strand
CTAATTTACTATCATCATCTGTGTATCCATAACGGAATCTAAAATCAAATGATGTCTCTATATTCGATGCCTGTGTGGAGTCAGAGTGAATTATTAAGAGTCCTAAGAATAAGAATGATAGAGAATGTATCATTTTTATTGTCATTTTCAATTAACCAAAAGCTCCCTTTAATGCAAAGAAAAACAGAATAGATAAACCAGCGCCCACTGGTAAAGTTACAATCCAAGATAGGATAATTTTCCCAACCACACCTAAATTAATAGCACCGATGCCTCTAGCTAAACCAACGCCTAGGACCGCTCCAACAAGGGTATGCGTTGTCGAGATTGGTAGACCAGTTCCGGAAGCAACAACAACTGTTCCTGCAGCCGCTAGTTCAGCTGCAAAACCTCTGCTTGGAGTGAGTTCTGTAATGGCTCTGCCCACGGTCATCATGACTCTATAACCTAGCGTACCCAATCCAATAACAATACCTGAGGCTCCAATCAATAAAACCCATGGCGGCAAAAGTGATTTAGAGGCTATCTCTCCTCCACTTTGCACTACTGAAACAATTGCTGCTAGAGGGCCTATCGCATTGGCCACATCATTTGAACCATGAGCAAAGGCCATGGCACAAGCTGTGAACACCATGAGAACTGCAAAAATTCTTTCAACGCCATCAAATATAGCGCCATTCTTTTCTTTTTTTGTGTTATCAATTCTTTGCAACATCAGCGTTCCTAATAAAGAAATAACCAAAGCAAAAACGAGTGACCATGCAATACTTTCAGATGTAGTAAAACTTAGGCCAACATGTTTTAGGCCTTTTAAGAAAGTCACCATTGACACAACAAAACCAGCAAGAAACATATAGAAAGGAACATATCTTTTTGCACTCATAAAAGGATCTGAAGTTTGCAGAATTAAGCGTTTAACACTTGTGAATAATAGAAAAGAAATTGTCCCGGCCATAACTGGTGACACTACCCAACTGGCAACAATTGAGCCAACTTTTCCCCATTTTACAGCATCAAAGCCTATGCCCACAGCAGCGAACCCAACTATTGCTCCCACAATGGAGTGAGTTGTTGAAACAGGCCAACCGAAGTAAGAAGCGATTAATAACCAAATTCCTGCAGCTAGCAATGAAGCGATCATTCCATAAACTAATAACTCAGGATTGTCAGACATAACCCCTGCATCAATGATGCCCTTACGAATTGTTGATGTAACCTCGCCGCCTGCAAGATAAGCGCCTGCAAATTCAAAGACACATGCGACTAAAACAGCTTGCCATAAAGTTAATGCTCTAGCACCTACAGAAGTGCCCATAGCATTAGCAACATCGTTTGCACCAATACCCCAAGCCATAAAGAAACCACAAACACAGCCAATAATCAGCAAGATATAGCCGTATTCGATAATTATTTCCATTAGTCTTTTTCCTTAAATTATTTTGATACTAAACGCACCAGAAGATGTCCTACAGTTTGAGAAATATCTGCAAGGGAACCAATTTTATTGATTACATCATAGAAAAACATAACTTCTACAGGATCGTATTGTTTCTCATATTCAAAAAATTTATTACGTAAGTCTATTTCTAATTCATCGTTTTCTCTTTCCATTTGCTCTAATTCAACGACGAGCTCACTTAGTACTGATGCATCACGGGAACCAAAACCTCTTTTTTGCATGCCGTCTACTTTTCTAATCGCGTCAGATGCTTGGTTGGCTGCTTTGATGGCAGCCTCAGAACAATCAATAAAACTTTCTAGGACCTCTTTTGGGATTTCCATTTTTCTCCCAATCATTACCCCTGAAATATCTTTTGCTGCATTAGGAATGCCATCCATTGTAAACACTAAATCCAATAAATCCTGTCTTGAAACACTCATAAAAAGTGATGTTGGAAGGTTGTTTCGAATATTATTTTTTATGTCATCCGCTTGGTTCTCTAAATGAACAATCTCCTCTCTGCATTCTAAAGCAGTACTCCAATCTGATTGGGCAACAGCGGTTAAAAATTTTGCCAGCGAGTCTGTGGCTTTATTGCCCAGCACCATATGATCTTGAAGTCCAGAGAATGGTGAATCTGCAAGCATTCCTAGAAAAGTATCTGAACTCATGTTATTTCCTCTTTGATAAGTGCGATTGTAATAAAATTTTGAATAGACTCAAGTAGAATTTGTAATAATTTATTTGTCAGAGGTTTGATCATCAATGTATGCAATTAAATCATTTCTGTCTTCTTGTTTTCTCATACCAGAAAAAACCATTTTATTG
>CAYQEV010000074.1:0-2765 GCA_964416745.1 uncultured Woeseia sp. | reverse complement strand
TATGAAAAAGTATCTATTTATCGGATTATCCTTGGCTTTAGTTTCAAGCTACTCAATAGCTGCTACTGATTACGTGATGTACTACAAAGACAACGGTAGTTGGCAAAAAGGAGAAACTTACCCTAGTTTTTCATCGTGTCAAAATGCAAGAGAGTTTCACTGGGCTGGAAGAGAAAATACATATTGTGTAATAGCTGATTTCTAGCTTAAAGCACTGTAAGGGTTTCTTGGCACTCAATTTTTTTCATCTTATAATTAATAACTATGTATTATGGCGAAAAACTCAACAGTATCACCCATCTGATCGGTGCTGTTCTCTCACTAATTGGTCTAGGCGCATTGCTGACGATCAGCATTCAAACAAATGATGTTTGGGTTATAACTAGCTTCAGTGTTTTTGGGTTTACTCTCGTTTTGCTTTACACCATGTCTACTCTCTACCATAGCTTTCAATCATATCGGATAAAAACATTTTTCAATCTGATGGATCGTATAGCTATCTATTTGCTAATTGCTGGCACTTACACACCCTATATGCTGGTAAGCATTCGAGAAGGTAATGGCTTGTTAATACTGAGTATTGTCTGGAGTTTGGCACTTATCGGCATCCTTAGTGAGATTTTTCTCAAAGGAAAGAATATCGAAATTGGACAATTGATGATTTATCTAGGGATGGGATGGGCTTGTTCATTTGATTTAAACAGCCTAAAAGAAGCGATTCCTAGTGTCGGCTATATCCTGCTGATAACTGGTGGCGTGTCTTACACTATTGGAGTAATTTTTTATCTATTGGGTGAAATGGAGAAGCTCAGCTACGCTCATGGCATCTGGCATTTTTTTGTGTTGATTGGCAGTGGTTGTCACTTTATCTCCATATTGTGGTACGTTCGCTAGTCTGCCATTTAACAACCTCATGTTTAGAATATTTTTCTAAACTTTAATCGTCCACATCATCTAAGCTTCCGAATACAACTTCTCCTCCAAACAAGGTTAACATCACACGAGCTTTTGAGAGATCACTGGTAGGGATATCAAACAAGTTTGAATCGATCACGATCAGGTCAGCGAGCTTGCCAACTTCAATCGAGCCGGTGTCTTTATTCAAAAAGTTCCCATACGCACTACCAAGGGTTGCAGCTCTAATAGCTGTTGCTAAGTCTATCGCTTCTGCAGGCAAAAGAGGATCTGTCGAATTGCCACCAGGCTCAAGTCTTGTAACAGCAACCTCAATAGCTAGTAATGGGTTAGCAGATGTTACATACCAGTCACTACCAAAGGCGAGATCCACTCCTAGCTTGTGCAGCGAATTAATAGGATAGAGATACTTAGATCGTTCCTCCCCCATACGGACATAAGTTATTTCCTCATAATGTGTACCTTTCGACGCCCAGAGTGCCTGGAAGTTAGCAATAGCGTCCAAGTCCGCCATCCGATTAAAATCTGTCGGGTCCCATGCCATGATGTGTGAGAGATGATGGCGACTATCTCGCAGACCATTTTGGGTGCGTGCGACTTCAAGAGCATCCAACGAATAGTGTGTGGCGGCATCGCCTATGGAATGAAAATGTATCTGGAAACCCAGAGCATCAAGGCGGGTCACAAGATCTATCAAATCTGCCCTTGGAATTAAGGGGGTTCCTTTAATGCCTTCATCCAATCGATCAGCATAAGGTTCTAGCATTGCTGCAGAATATGACGTAGCTACGCCGTCGACTAGGATTTTGACAGCGGTTGCATTGACATGATTCCGATCAGCTGATTCTCTTAGGCTTTTAAATAATTCAATCTGTGGTTCAAGTGGCAATGTTGGGTCATAGAGCATGGCCGCAACCACATGCATCTTGAGTCCTTCTTGATCTGAAAAAGCCGTATAGGCTTCCATATTTGAATAAGCCGTTTCACGACTGACTTCTACATATGAATCATGAACACCCGTAATACCATAGCTATGAAATAGCTGCTGTGCATAAGCAAGGCCAGCGATTCTTTCTTTGAGAGTAATGGCTGGCTCAAAACTTTGAATAAGCGGCATGGCACTTTCTTGAAAACTGCCCGATGGTTCTCCACTTTCGCTGTCACGGTCAATACGTCCTCCCTCTGGGTCTTTTGTTTCTGATGTAATACCGGCTCGCTTTATCGCTGCGGAATTCGCCCAGACTGTATGGGCTGCGTTGGAAAGTAATGTGATGGGTATATCGGGGGCAATCGCATCCAAAAGCCCCTTGGGCGGACGACCGGTCGGAGCGAAAGTACTCACATACCAGCCCGCACCAACAATCCATTCAGCATTTGGTCTTTCATCAACACAGGTCTTAATCGCATCCAATAGGTCTTCAAGTTCAGGCAGATCGAACACAGCACATTGGTTATAGGTCATACCTGAATCAACAGGATGCACATGGGCATCCTGAAAACCAGGCAGAAGCATTTTGCCGTTCAGTTTAACAACGATTGTGTTAGGACCAATCGATGATATTGCACCTGCATCATCACCAACATAGGTTATCCGATTTTTGCTAATCGCCACTGCAGTCGCCCAAGGATCTGAATCAGTCACTCGGTAAACTGCACCACCAGTAAAAACAATATCCGCCTTAGGCAGATCGTTAGATAATTCACAGGCAACAAGGTTTATAAGGCTCAGAGCAATAAAAAATGTTTTTTTCATTTTCATATAAAAAAATGGTCTAAAAATATTGATACAGTGCTATTTAATTTTAAAACAATAATATAATTTTTAATATTATTACCAAATAATGAGTTAC
>CAYQEV010000073.1:0-3040 GCA_964416745.1 uncultured Woeseia sp. | reverse complement strand
AACTAAGGCCTTTTCATTTAGCAATACCTGTTAATGATCTTGGTAAGGCTAAAGATTTTTATCATGGTCTTCTTGGAGCTGAAATTGGACGATCTGATTCCACATGGATTGATTTTAATTTCTTTGGTCATCAATTAGTCTGTCATTTAAGTGATGCAGCGAACACTCAAATCAAAAACCCAGTCGATCAGCATGATGTTCCTGTACCTCATTTTGGAGTAGTTCTGGATTGGGATGTTTTCTTCAAGTTTACTAAAGAGCTGGAACTCAAAGGTATCGAATTTATTATTGAACCCAACATTCGATTTAAAGGTCAAATTGGAGAACAAGCAACGGCATTTTTAAAAGATCCTTCTGGAAACGCTATCGAATTCAAATCCTTCAAAGATCTAGATAGCTTATTTAGAAATGACTAAGTATCTTGTTGAAGTAGTTAATAGATAATTCGATAATAAAGAAATTAATGGAGTAATTTATGGATATTTTAAATTATATTTTCGCTGAAGGCGTTTGGTTTGGAGTCATTGATAACGGCATTCTTGTTTTTATTACTTTATTTGGAGTAAATATTGAAAGAAGATTAGGCGGAAAAGGGGTTTATGGGGCTTTGTTTGGAGCTTTACTTGGTAATGCATTAAGCGATCTTGTTGCAGCTGTAATCGACCCTGCTACTAGAGATATAGCCGCAGGTATTTTTGCAGGTTGCATCTATGTTGTGATATTAGCTTATGCGTACGTGAAAATTGCTAAGCCAAATTTCAATTGATCAGCAATGAGTTCACCGATTGAAAATTGGCACCTTTGCATTGAGGAGAACATAGTCAATTCTTCCTTCTTGGACGAGTCGATAGAGTTCTATTCTCCCTTTGTCTATAAACCTATTCAAGGTATAGAAGACGTTATGAAATATCTTAATGCGGCTAATGTCGTTATTAATAATGAACATTTTATTTATACCGATGAAATCGTAGGGGAGAGGTCTGCGTTTTTATTATTTGAGACTAAAATTGGTGAGATTTTTATTAATGGTGTGGACTATATTGTCTGGAATGAGCAAGAAAAATTGACTGAACTCAGAGTGCTGATTCGTCCATTTAGTGCTTTAACACTTGTTGCTGAAACCATGGCTAAACAATTGTAAGAATTTAATGAATAAATCTGAAGAGAATAGGCATCAATATTGGAGCTCCAATCTTAAGTTAGTTTTCAGTTTATTATTGATATGGTTTTCTGTTTCTTTCGGATTCGGCATTTTATTGGTTGATTATCTAGATCAATTCACATTCTTTGGTTTTAAATTAGGGTTTTGGTTCGCCCAACAAGGCAGCATCTATATTTTTGTTATTTTAATTTTTGTTTATATTCATCGTATGAAAAAACTCGATGAAAAATTTAAGAATCTTAGCACTGAGGATGACTAATTAATGTCAGTGCAGAATCTTACCTATCTATTTGTTGGAATAACATTTGCTCTTTATATCACTATTGCGATTCGATCTAGAGCTGGGTCAACAAGTGAATTTTATATAGCTGGAAAAGGCGTTCACCCTATAGCTAATGGAATGGCAACCGCAGCTGATTGGATGTCTGCTGCTTCATTTATTTCGATGGCTGGTATTATCTCTTTTATGGGTAGAGACGGTTCAGTCTATTTAATGGGCTGGACGGGCGGCTATGTTTTACTGGCACTGCTTTTAGCGCCCTATCTAAGAAAATTCGGACAATTTACTGTGCCTGATTTTATTGGCACACGTTATTATTCATCCTTTGCAAGACTCGTGGCTGTGATTTGTTTGATAGTCGTCTCTTTCACATATGTCTCAGGTCAGATGCGAGGCGTGGGCATAGTCTTTTCTCGATTCTTGGAAGTTGATATCAACACCGGGGTAATGATTGGTATGGGTATAGTGTTTTTCTATGCTGTTTTGGGTGGCATGAAGGGCATTACTTACACTCAAGTTGCCCAGTATTGTGTGTTGATTTTTGCCTATCTAGTTCCAGCTGTCTTTATCTCAATTTTGATTACAGGTAATCCAATACCGCAATTTGGCTTTGGCGATCAAGTGATAGATGATCCTCAATATTTATTAAGTAAATTAGATGGTGTGATGACTCAGCTTGGATTCGAACCATACACATCAGGTATTAAGAGCACCATAGATGTTTTTTGTATCACCGCTGCACTGATGTTGGGAACAGCAGGGTTGCCTCATGTTATTGTAAGATTTTTTACAGTGCCAGACGTTGCAGCAGCAAGAAAATCAGCAGGATATGCTTTGATCTTTATTGCCATACTCTATACAACTGCCCCAGCAGTAGCTTCTTTTGCTCGTTTGAATTTATTTGAATCAACACATAATGTTTCATACGAGAATGCTCCCAAGTGGTTTAAAAATTGGGAAGATATAGGCTTGATTGCATGGAAAGATAAGAATAATGATGGAAAAATTCAACATGCCAATGGGAACGCATTTGAGCCTGTAAAACCAAAATTTAATGAAACGAAAGGAGTTTACGGGGAGCGATTAATCGCTAATGCTGCAAGTACTGGCAATAATAATGAAGTGTATATAGATAGAGATATTATTGTGCTAGCTAATCCTGAAATTGCTCAGCTACCTCCATGGGTGATTGCATTGGTAGCAGCTGGTGCACTAGCAGCAGCATTATCAACTGCAGCAGGGCTTCTGTTGGTCATATCTACGGCTGTTTCTCATGACCTTTTGAAGAAAACATTTGCAAAAAATATCTCTGAGAAAAAAGAGCTTTTATTTGCAAGACTTTCAATCCTTGTGGCAGTAATTATTGCAGGTCTTTTTGGTATTTACCCTCCAGCATTTGTGGCACAAGTTGTCGCCTTCGCATTTGGACTGGCAGCTGCAACATTATTTCCGGCTATTTGTATGGGTATATTTTCTAAGAGAATTAATAAGCAAGGAGCGATTGCTGGTATGTTAATAGGTCTTATTTTTACTCTTAGCTATATTATTTATTTTAAATTTTTATACCCTGAAATGAATTCAAGTGAATATTGGTTTTT
>CAYQEV010000072.1:0-3353 GCA_964416745.1 uncultured Woeseia sp. | reverse complement strand
TCTATAAGAGAAAAGTAAATTGTTGGCACAGCTGTAAAAACAGTAAAATTTTTGGAAACCACTTCACTGCAGACCTTTTCGGCATCAAAGGGTCCTAACATTGTCACTTTAGCCCCAATAAAAAGTGGGCAAGACAGGGAATTTATAATTCCATGAATATGATGTAACGGCAAAAAGAGAGGTATGTGATCTTCTTTGGTCCACTCCCAGGCTTCCACCAATGCACTTATTTGGGCCTCAACATTCTTGTGTGTGTGAACCACGCCTTTAGGTTTATTTGTGGTTCCACTTGTATAGAGAATCATAGCTTTTCTCTCATATGTGAGATCAGGAAGCTTTCTTTTGTTTTCTAGTAATAGATCTTCTAACTTCCATATCTGAAGGTTATTCTTATCAGGTATGTTCTCTTTTTGTTGACAACTATCACTGGTAATAATCATCTTTATTTCGCAGTCAGAGATATAGTGATCTAGCTCGCTCTTTTTAGCAGAAAGACTTAGAGGCACTGCTACGCCTCCAGCTTTCCATATGCCCCAAAGAGTGCAGATATACTCGACATTAGGGCTCATCAAGAAGCCTATTTTCTCTTCCATTAGATCCTTTTCTTCATCCAATAAAAATGAAGCTATTAAGTCAGATCTCTCTATCAGCTGGGCATAAGAGAATTCACTGCCCTCAGATTCAATAGCTATTCTTTCTTTGAAAGAATTTAACTGTTTAAAAACTTTCAACATTTTTTATGTGTGTGTATCTAGAAAAATTAAAAATTTCTTCATATTTTTTTGCAAAAGAAACTACCCTTAAGTCATCACCCTTTTTACCTATTATTTGCATTCCCATTGGTAACCCATTCTTATTAAATCCAACTGGGACTGAAATTGTGGGTAAACCAAGTAAGCTCGAGAGAGTCACGACTTCCATCCACCGATGGTAAGTATTCAAATTATAGCCAGAGATTTCCTCAGGATATTTTAATTCTTTATCAAAAGGAAAAACTTGAGCAGAAGGCATGACAAGAAAGTCAAAATTCATAAATAAGTTTTGAACAACATTTTTGCACTCTGATCTTTGGCCTAGAGATATTTCGATATCATTGGATGTTACTCCCCTACCCTTTTCATATTCCCATCGAATAGGGAAGCCAATGTCTTCATGAATAGCTACGTTCATTTCATTTAAGTAATCAAAAATATTTTTAGAACGTAGTGTTGTCCAGCTATCCCATAAATTAGTTGGATTAATTTCTGATTTTAAGTGATCAACTTGTAATTCAGTTTTATCCAAATCATCTAGTGTTGATTCACATAGATCAATTATTCCATCTTCAAATTTATAAGCTCCGCCCATGTTTGAAAGCCACCCTATTTTAAGTTTAGAAAAATCATCATCATTGATTTGATGTTCTCTGAATGAGGATTGAGGATCGAAAGAAAATGGGTCCGAAGAATGTTTTCCAACTATTGCGTCGAGTAAAAGTGCCATTTCAGTAGGAGTTTTAGTTAAACACCCAGGGGTAGACAGAAGTGGAAATTGTTTATCTATTTTCATATTGCGATATTCAGGAATTAAGCCAGGTGTCGTTCTGAACCCATAAAGATTTGTATATGCAGCAGGATTCCTACATGAACCCATCATGTCTGAGCCATCTGCAAAGGGAACTAAGGATGCCCCTACTGCTGAAGCTGCTCCACCACTAGAGCCCCCAGCTGTTTTAGTCTGGTCAAAAATATTTGCTGTAGGACCAAATAGCTTATTTGTGGTGTGAGAGCCTAGTCCCAGTTCAGGGGTGTTCGTTTTACCGATTATTATGGCTCCTTGATCTATAAGTCGATCTACAATTATGGAGTTTTTCAATGGAAAATTATCCTTATAAGCAGTTAAACCATAAGTGGTTGGCAAACCTTCTACATCGATGAGATCCTTAATTGCCATTGGCAAACCAAAGAGTAACTTTTCAGGTCCTTCATTATTTTGTTGCAAATGCTTTGCTTCATTTCTAATTATTTCTTCATCTTTAAGTGAAACAATAGCGCTTAAAGAACCATTAAACTTTTTGATTCGATTAAGATAATGTTCAATCACATCCTCAGTGGTTATTTGCTTTGAAATTATATGCGAGACAATTTCTTGGACAGACAGGTTCTCAAGCATCTATCTTGCCTTTGCGATAGAAGTAGAGACCATCTCAAAGACTTGTTCGTAAGAAGATGATCGTGGATTGGTTGCATAGGCGGAATCCAGCATCGCTTTTTCTGCAATGCTTTTAGCGCTATCTTCAGGTACCCCGATCTCACCTAGACTTTTGGGGATATTAATTCTATCCAAAAGTTTATCAATATTAGATATGAAGCTCTCAACGGAATGGTCCTCATATTGCATTGCTTCTGACATCCGTCTGACTTTTTCATCCATACCCGGCAAGTTGAAGCGAGTTACAACAGGCAGAACTATGGAATTTGTAAGACCATGATGAGTGTCGAATTCTGCTCCGACCATGTGCGAGATGGCATGGACTAAACCCAGTCCTTTCAAGAATGCAATGCCTCCGAGACATGAAGCAACGAGCATACCCCCTCTTGCAGCTAGGTTTTGTGGTTCTTCAACAGCTAGAACAAGACTTTTTGAAATTAAAGAAAGACTTTCTAAAGCAGCGCCATCACACATAGGATTAAATCCTGGGACACAATAGGCCTCTAGAGAATGGATCATTGCATCCGCACCAGTCCAGGCAGTCAAGTTGATGGGTAGCTGTAAAGTTAATTCCGGATCAAGAAGTGCTAAGGATGGTTTTAGCTCAGGATGACAAATACACAGCTTCATGCCTTTTTTGAGATCTGTGACCATAGCAGTGCTGTCTGTTTCTGCACCAGTTCCAGCTGTTGTAGGAATGCAGATCAATTTAGGGAACGGATTATCTTTGTGAATTTTTGGTGGCGGTTGTTCCCACTCAAAATCCCAAAGAGGAATATCATTGTTGACAGTTAAGCAAATCGCTTTTCCACCATCCATTGCACTACCGCCACCTATGGCAATGACCGCATCATGGTTACCCGATTGAAATTTTGAACATCCCTTTGCTATCTCATCCTCTCTAGGGTTAGGGGAAAATTCAGAAAACAGATCGTAGTTTATGCCTGAATCAGACAACTGTTTTTTTATCTTTTCTATAAAAGGCAGTTCTCTGCTGTTTTTATCAGTAACTATTAGTGGATTGTAAATATTTAGTGAATTACAGAACTCACTTATTTCTTTCAATCTCCCAGGTCCGTAAGCGATAGGGACAGGAAACGTCCAATCTTGAGGTTGTAAGATCTCTGAACTATCTATCTCAAAAGTATCCATATTGATAAGTG
>CAYQEV010000071.1:0-3519 GCA_964416745.1 uncultured Woeseia sp. | reverse complement strand
CCGCCCAACCATTAAAGCTGAATAATAGTGCTGATATGAGGATGAGTTTTTTCATAGAATAAGCCTAGCAGTTGACATGTGTTAGGTTGCGTCAGCAATAGTCGGATATCTATTTCTAAGATACCTGTAGAGTATCCAGTAAATTAGCATGGCCAACATGGCGGCACTCCAACACATAACAAAAACACTTGAATACCCAAAATTAATCGCTAATAAGGATGCAGCAATATTTGGCCCCACAATTTGACCAAGTCCTTGTGCTGCCGGTAAATAGGCTGCATAGTTCCCTCCGTGATCAAAGTTAGCAAGCGAGCCCATCTGGTAGACATCGGTAAAAATCCAAAGCAGATTAAAAGTAAACACACTCATTAGAAACTTAGGCTCATTGATACCAAATGCCAGCATGCCAACACCTGTTGCCATGGTAAATAGAGCAATGAGAAGAGGACGCAATAATCCGAAACGATTGCTTAACAATGTGGCAATCAGGCAACCAAGAAGCGAACACAATGATGCCCAGACAAGGACCTCACTGACTAACTCTGGATTGGTATTGCTATCTAAAGCCGCAAGCTCTATATATGTCCAGTAGGCTCCTATATTGATGTATGTGAGAAAGATTGCAAAGAGGCAAACCCATGCCAAAAGTGGCTTTGATGAATTGCTTTTATTTGTGCTTTCTACTGTTGCATCAACAGACCTTGGCTTTGGATGACTCTTAATCCATCCAAGAAAAGGTAGGGTGAGAAGAAAGCAGACAATAAAGACCCAATAAATACCATTCATTGATAACTGAGGCAAAATCCTCATCTCTAAAGCTTGAGAAAATGCAAAGCTGAAAAGCATCAAATTATAGGCAAGTGCAGGTCGAATTGACATGCCAAAAACAGCCATTGCGACTGCCGTGTACATACCACTGCCAAACCCAGCAAGAAAGCGAAGCCATAAGACCGTTTCATAATCGATATATTTGAGACACAGGCCGTTTGCAAGTGCAGCTAAAAAAATGCCCATAAGAACAATCAGTCTTCGGTTCATATGGTTTATGGTCCATGCTGCGACTATCGCTCCTGCAGATAAGCCGCCCAGGTCCATGCCAGCAACTCTACCAACCTCAACTTCAGTAAATCCTAGCTTTGTGACCCATGCCGTACTAATCACTGGGATACCAACAAGCACTCCGTACCCTACAAGTACCATATAAAGAGCAATGGTAAGGGAACGCCAATCATCATTAATTAATACACGCCAATCATCAATGGCTAATGCGAGTCCTGACTTAGTTACGTCTGTCATCAAAATGTCTCCATTTATCAAAGAATATTTATTTTAAGGAAAAAATCAGTATATAAGTTATTGTCTCTTATTCCATTCTTGTCGTTTTAATTTAATCTTAAGAGAAGTTAACTCTTCTTTAATTTCTTTGATTTCTGAATATAAACTGTCAGTAGGATCTATTTCCGAAGAGTCAAGACCAAAAGCATTAGCTAAATCATTTATCTCAATGATTAAGGATGACAAACCGTTATATATTTCAACTTGATCGTAAACATAGTTTGTTTTGTTGGATAATTTTTTTAGTGATCTGATAGTTGAAGAAACTTTATCCAGTCTTTTTGGAAACAGTGCTTTAAATCTTGATTCTCTATGTCGATAAGCCTTTGACAGTCTTTTTTCTATATTCATATTATTATATATTCTTATTGTATATATATACTAATATAGATTTTATTGAATACACAAGTAAGATTTGGTTTATCTTGTGCTTGGGTCAGTCGGTTCAAATGATTTAGGATCTCGACGAAATGGAAAGATGAATTGCTGAAAATAACCTTTGGGAAATTTTTCATTCTGCAGTCCCATCTCCTCTGGCCACCTTTTATCAGGAAAGTAATAGGTACCAAATATTTTATCTATGAACGGGAAATGCACAGCGAAATTTTTATTGTGAGTTTCAGGATCTTTACTGTGATGCCAATGATGATACTGTGGAGTCACAAATAAGTATTTCAAGAACCCAAATTCAAAGCGAATATTTGCATGCACAGTTATTGCTTGGATTGAAACAATAACTAGATACACATAAAACACATCAGTAGCAAAGCCTAATATGTAAAGTGGTATATAAGAAAATGATCTTGTTATAAAGATATCAACTAAATGTAATCTCGAACCTGAAATCCAATCAACATATTTGATTGAATGATGCACAGCATGAAAACGCCAAAAATATCTATTCTTATGGAACAAACGGTGAATTGTGTATTGGAATAAATCTGCAGTGAACATGGCTAAGAACAATTGAAGAATGAAAGGCAGATTTGAGATAACACTCTGAACTTCCTGCATGCCTATGTCACTAAAAAAGAGTTCTGCAGGTAATTTAACAGCAGCTGCAGTGTATTGGACTAAAAGCTGAGCTTTAAACAAATAAATTAAATCAGTTTTCCACTCATTGTGAAACTTAGTCTGTTCTGGACGTTTTGGAAAAAATATTTCAATAGGTATGAAAATCAATGATAAGACTAATATTTCTAGCAGCATCCAATCCAGACTGATAGAAAATATACTTTGTTCAAATTCTTTAACCTCAATGCCACTGCCACCTAACAAGATAGCTACAGTTGAAATAGTCATGCCTGCAAAGGCATGTTTTGCCTTTTTGCTAAGCAATAAACTAAGAAAAGCAAATAAAAAAGAAGCCACCAAGGTAGAAAACAACATCCATCTAATGACTTCAATGGGATATTTAGTCCTAAATTCCTCTGTTGTTAAATATTCTGGGAAAAGAAAACAGATCACAGCTCCAAAAGAAATCAGTGATAAAAATATAGACAAATAACCACTAATCTTGCCTTCACCAACTATCAGTCTTTTAGGTTCTGGATTCATAAGAAAACAGTCGGATGAAATACTCTAATAACTGGAAAAATTTTATTTTATCCAGCAAAGGATTCAGTAAACCAGAGGTTACACAGAAACTTCTTGAATGATTTGCATGATGTATTTTGTGTCTTTCGCGATTTAAAATTAGGCCCATGTTTTGAAATTTTTTAATTAACTCAGGTGGGTTATCCATATGGGCCCATTTGTGAAATAAATTTGTTGAAAATGCCCCTATTGATAAGCCAGCTAGGCCTGAGTGGAAGAGGTAAGCCCCAAGATTTTGGGGGTATATAGAATCAGAGTAAACAGCTGATATCAAGGGGATTAAAAGAACAAAGAAACTTGTAGTGTCTTGTTCAATAAATTTATCTTCAGTGATTAAATGCGGATGAGTGTGATGTTCTCTGAAAGAAAAAATAACAAATGATCCTATCACAGGAGTTTTTTCTGAAAAAAAAGTATCACAAAACCAATGAATAGTGCCTGTAAGCAAGTCTGCCACAAGATAACCAATGAAAAAAGTAGAGGCCGCAAGGACAAAAAGCTCTAGTGAAGTTAAGTTTCCTATTGTTTTAAATATTAGAATACTTAAGAAAAAAATAGCAACAGCTACCACCATATACTTTACTAAAG
>CAYQEV010000070.1:0-3920 GCA_964416745.1 uncultured Woeseia sp. | reverse complement strand
CACATAGCTCAGCAGGTAGAGCACTTCCATGGTAAGGAAGAGGTCACCGGTTCAATTCCGGTTGTGGGCTCAGAGAGTTTTATTGTATTAATATAAATTTAGTTTAATCAGGAGTTAATAATTATGGCTAAAGAAAAATTTGAACGTAATAAACCGCATATTAATGTTGGTACCATTGGACATGTTGATCATGGTAAAACAACCTTAACAGCGGCGCTTACAAAATGTATGGCTGCAAAGTTTGGTGGTGATGCCTCTGCTTTTGAGGAGATTGATAATGCTCCTGAAGAAAAAGAAAGAGGAATTACTATTGCTACAGCGCATGTTGAGTATGAGAGTGAAGGTAGGCACTATGCCCATGTTGACTGTCCAGGTCACGCAGACTATGTAAAAAATATGATTACTGGTGCTGCACAAATGGACGGAGCAATCCTAGTTGTCTCGGCAGCAGATGGCCCCATGCCACAAACGAGAGAGCATATACTCTTAGCAAGAAATGTTGGTGTACCTAATATTGTAGTCTTTCTTAATAAGGCAGACCAAGTTGATGACGCTGAACTAGTTGAACTTGTTGAGATGGAAGTCAGAGAACTACTCTCTGCCTATGACTTTGATGGCGATAATATTCCTATTATCTCAGGAAGTGCTTTGAAGGCACTTGAAGGTGATACAAGTGAAGTAGGGTCAGAAGCTGTAGAAAAACTAGTTGCAACAATGGATGAATATTTCCCTGAACCAGAAAGAGCTATTGATGGTGATTTCTTAATGCCTATTGAGGATGTTTTCTCAATTTCAGGACGAGGTACAGTGGTAACCGGTCGAGTTGAAAGAGGAGTGGTTAAGGTCAATGATGAAATTGAAATTGTTGGTATTAAGGATACTCAAACAACCATCTGTACAGGTGTGGAAATGTTCAGAAAGCTTTTAGATCAAGGCCAAGCTGGTGATAATGTTGGCGTACTTCTAAGGGGCACTAAACGAGAAGAAGTTGAGCGTGGCCAAGTGCTTGCAAAACCAAAGAGTATAAATCCTCATACAAAGTTTGAAGCCGATGTTTATGCCTTAACAAAAGAAGAAGGCGGTAGACATAAGCCATTCTTTAATGGGTATAGACCACAGTTTTACTTCAGGACAACTGATGTGACTGGTGCTGTGACACTTCCAGAAGGATCTGAAATGGTTATGCCAGGTGATGACACACACATAACAGTTGAATTGATAGCACCGATTGCTATGGAAGAAGCTTTAAGATTCTCAATACGAGAAGGTGGCAGAACTGTTGGATCTGGAGTTGTAACAAAAATTATAGAATAAGGTAACTTATAGGCCAGTAGCTCAATTGGTAGAGCGGCGGTCTCCAAAACCGCAGGTTGGGGGTTCAAGTCCCTCCTGGCCTGCCACTAGATGAAAAAAATACATGAGCGAAGGAAATAGAGAAATTAGTACGGTTGCAGACACATTAAAATTGATGGCATCAGCTTCAATACTGTTTGCCTCTATTGTCTCATTCTATTACTTTTCTGAAGTATCTGTTTTGATCAGAGCCTTGGTGATCATTTTCTCTTTAGTAATATCATTATTGATATTCTTTAGGACACAGAGAGGAATAATTTTTTGGGACTTCCTTCAAGGCTCAAGGGTAGAAATGAGAAAAGTTGTTTGGCCAACTAAACAAGAAACCATTCAAACAACGTTAACAGTTTTTATCTTTGTTTTGATTTTGGGGATCTTTTTTTGGCTTCTTGATTTCATCCTGCTCTATATTACAACGTCAATAACGTCTTAGGATAATATTCTTATGGAACATCAATGGTATGTACTTCAGGTCTATTCTAACTTTGAAAACAAAGTTATGAGAATGTTGGAAGAGAGAATTAAGATCATTGGTTTAGAAAAGGAAATTATTGATATTGTAGTTCCTATGGAGGAGGTTGTAGAGCTTAAGGGTGGTGAAAAGAAGACCACTGAAAGAAAATTTTTTCCAGGGTATGTCTTAATAAAAATGATCATGAATGATGAGACATGGCACTTTATTAAATCCATTCCTAATGTGATGGGCTTTATAGGCGGAACCACTGAAAAACCAAATCCTATAACCGAGAATGAAGCCATGAATATTTTACATAGGGTTGAAGATTCTGTTGATATGCCGAGACATAAGATTACCTATCAACCCGGTGAAGTTGTAAGGGTTATTGATGGACCTTTCAATGATTTTAATGGGGTTGTAGAAAATGTTAATTATGAAAAGAATAAACTTAGTGTTGCTGTTCAAATATTGGGTAGGCCAACACCAGTTGATTTAAATTTTAATCAAGTTGAAAAATCTTAAAGTAGAAAAATGGCAAAGAAAGCAAAGAAAACAAAAAAGGTAGAAAACTTAGTAAAGCTCCAAATACCAGCAGGGCAAGCTAATCCCAGCCCTCCAGTGGGGCCAGCTTTAGGACAAGCTGGTTTAAATATTATGGAATTCTGTAATGCCTTTAACTCTCAGACAGCAAATTCAGAACCTGGTGTTCTAATTCCTGTTGTGATTTCAGTTTACAGTGATAAATCATATACATTTGTAACCAAATCGCCACCGGCATCAACATTATTAAAAAAAGCTGCTGGTGTTAATAAAGGTAGCGGTACTCCAAACACTGAAAAAGTCGGAACAGTCACAAAAAAACAAATTGAAGAAATTATTGAAATCAAAAACGAAGATCTAAATGCGGTTGATAGTGAGGCTGCATTTAAGATTATTGCAGGCACCGCTCGAAGCATGGGCCTGGATGTTGAATAAGAAAATAAAAGAAATATTATGACAAAAGTATCAAAAAGACATCATGAAAATAAAGGCTTAGTTGATCCTGAAAGCAGGTATGAATTGCAAGAGGCTATTTCAATTTTAAAGAACTCAGTCAATGTTAAATTTAATGAAAGTGTTGATGTTGCAATCAACCTAGGAGTTGACTCTAAGCAGAGCGATCAGAATGTAAGAGGTTCTGCATTATTACCCAATGGCACAGGTAACACTATGAGAGTCATTGTCTTTGCTGAAGGAGATGAAGCTGATGCAGCTAAAGAGGCAGGAGCAGACGCAGTTGGTATGGATGACTTAGCCGAAAAAATAAAGTCAGGCTATCTAGACTTTGATCTGGTAATTGCCACACCATCAAGCATGAAGATAGTTGGACAATTAGGGCAAGTTTTAGGCCCTAAAGGCTTAATGCCTAACCCTAAAGATGGAACAGTAACAAAGAATATTAAGGACGCTGTTCTTAATGCAAAAAAAGGGCAAGCAATGTTTAGAAACGATAAATCTGGGATCATTCATTGTTCAATAGGTAAATTAAGTTTTGAGGACAAAGCAATTAAAGAAAATTTTTCATCCCTCTTGGAGCAAGTTAACAAAAGTAAACCACCATCTGCTAAAGGAATTTTTATTAAAGCAGTTACTCTTAGCTCAACGATGGGTCCTGGAATAAAGCTAAAAGAGTCTTGATATTAACTATAGATCTAAAAAGGTAAAATATGCCACTTAATATAGAAGAAAAAAAACAAGTTGTTAAAGAGTTAAATAGTGAAGCTATAAATTCTGTTGCTGGAGCAATTGCAGAATATAACGGCCTTAATGTTAAAGACATAACTCTTTTGCGCACTAAAGCTAGAGAATCAGGTGTTTATCTAAAAGTAGTCAAAAATTCTTTATCTAAAAGAGCATTCAGTGATACTGGTTTTGAATGTCTTGTCGATGATTTAAATGGACCAATTATTATTGCTTTATCTAAAGAGGATTTAGCTTCACCAGCTAGATTATTTAAGGATTTTGGAAAAGATTATGATCAGCTTAAAACCATTGGATTAGCTGTCAATGGGGCATCTTTTCCTGTCTCAGATTTGGATAGAATTGCAAAATTACCTACTAAGGATGAAGC
>CAYQEV010000069.1:0-3989 GCA_964416745.1 uncultured Woeseia sp. | reverse complement strand
AATCATGCTTAATTCCATAAAGCATATAAAAAAAGAATTAACTAAAGAATTAACAAAGCTAAATAAATCTAATAAATTAGTTGAGGCTCAACGATTAGAGCAGAGAACGCTTTATGATCTCGAGATGATTAAAGAGCTTGGGTTTTGTTCTGGGATTGAAAACTACAGTCGATATTTATCAGGAAGACAGGAGGGTGAACCCCCGCCATGCCTAATAGATTATCTCCCTTCAAATGCCCTGTTAATAATTGATGAAAGTCATGTAACGCTGCCACAATTAAGAGGCATGTATAAAGGAGATCGTTCTAGAAAATCTACATTGGTTGAATACGGGTTTAGATTACCATCTGCCCTGGACAATAGGCCATTGATGTTTGAAGAATTTGAAAAACTCTCACCTCAAACCATCTATATATCTGCAACTCCAAGAGATTTTGAAATTGAAGAATCAGGGCAAGTGGTCGAACAAATTGTAAGACCCACAGGACTGATTGACCCTAGGGTTGAAATTCGTCCAGTAACCAATCAAGTGGATGACTTGTTGTCTGAAATTAAAAAGAGAACACCAAAAAATGAACGAATCCTTGTAACAACGTTAACTAAAAAAATGTCTGAAGATCTAGCTGATTACCTCAATGACAATCAAATCAAAGTAAGGTATCTCCATTCTGATATTGAAACTGTTGAACGCTCAGAGATCCTTAGAGACCTTAGATTAGGAGTGTTTGATGTCCTTGTGGGTATTAATCTTCTTAGAGAAGGGCTGGATCTGCCTGAAGTCTCGCTTGTAGCAATTCTCGATGCTGATAAAGAGGGTTTCCTTAGGTCAGAAGGTTCATTAATTCAAACAATGGGGCGAGCAGCTCGAAATGTTAATGGTAAAGCCATTATGTATGCTGACAGAACCACTAACTCAATGAAACGAGCCATTAATGAAACAACTAGACGTCGAAACAAACAGATTGAATACAATGAAAAACACAATATAAAACCTAAAACAATTATTAAAAATGTTCAGGATGTTATGGACAATGCACGATCCAAACCAATCAAACAATACATTAAAGTCCCTAAATCTATTAAAGGAAAATTTGATCCTGATGACCCAAATCAAATCAGCAAAATCATTGAGAAACTTGAAGTTGAAATGTTTGATGCAGCTAAAGACCTTAAATTTGAAGAAGCAGCAAAAATTAGAGACGAGATCAAGAACATAAAAGACTTTAACTTTGGGATTAATTACATTGAACCAACGGATCGAATTTCTAACTAAGGATAATCAATGGCTTTTTATAGATGAGTCATATATTATTTTTATCTAAATATATGAGGTGATAGTGATATGAAATATTTACTTATTACATCAACGTTTATCTTTCTTTTAAGCGTTGGACCAATAGAAGCAAGTAATGATAAAGAAGTTATCGGTAATTATGAATATGGTGCTCAATTGGCTGAACAAGCATTCGGAAGAGGATGTCTTGGCTGTCATTCTATCGATAAATTCAAAGGATCATCAGCAGATGAGATTCTAAATAGATTAGTAGTATCATGGCATGCTTCTGGTTACACAGACGAAGACCTTAGAGACATAACAGTATATTTAGCTAAAGAAGTCGAATCACAATAATTGATAGGAGAGGGTGAAAGCCTGGGCGTTGTAGGATTTGAACCTACGACCCTCTCGATGTCACCGAGATACTCTACCAACTGAGCTAAACGCCCCAGACTTTAAAATTTAATATTACATCAGACTTGGTCAGGATTGTGAGTAAAACTTAGGATATCTTCATCTATTGGTGACCAAGAGTGTGCAGATGAGCTGTAAAAATTCGAATCGATCTTTAGCCATGAAGAATCATCTAGGCTGCCGGCTTTTAAAAATTTCACTTCAGGCATTTCGTTGATAAAACTCAACACAGGAGATCCACATTCTCCACAGAAACCCCTGCTCATATTTCGTCCACTTGAAGTTGGTGTTGTATAAAATTTCAACTCTCCTTTCATTACTATAGCTTGGGTGGGCAACATCAAAATCGTGGCTTTACCGCTGCCTGTGGATTTTTGACAATCTGTACAATGACAATGATGTGAAGAAATTAGATTGGACTTATCAAATTCATACTTTATGGCGCCACATAGGCAAGCACCTGACTGTGTTTCGTTACTCATTTCAACTCCTTTCTAACAGCTATTTAACAAAAACTGTTGGGTCTTCACCTTTTCTAGCAGCTCTTATAACCAAAGTCTCAGTGCACTGATCATCACCAAATTTTGGTTGGTCAGGATCGATACCACCGTGTTTCCACATTGATGGCTCAAACCAATAAGACCCATCTGAATATGTTTCCCATTGACCTGAAGCATCGGAGGCACCTTTGCCACTGAGTATATAAACTAAAGTCCCTACAGGATGATAGTGTTTCTGATTCTCAGCATCTCCACAATTTTGATATTTTTCAACATATAAATCCATCTCACCAGCTAAATCAAAAACATCTGATGACACTAATCCACTAATACCTTCTGGTTCTTCATGATGACCGGCTAATAAATTAAAACTTAAGACAGTAATAACGGCCCCTAGGGTTAGATATTTCATGATAATCTCCTTAAAAAAATGACATTCTAAAATAACTTTTTTTTATTGTAACCACCATTAGTATTTCATTTTTATTATTTTTCTGTACACTCTCATTCGAATACTCTGTAAGCTATTGGGCATGCAGTTAAATATAAAATCACTAAAAAGAGCGACAATTATGAAAAAGCTAACTTTACTTTTCACAGCTATATTAATGTCTTCACCTATCTTTGCACAAGGTATTGAAGAAATCATTGTTACAGCAAATAAACGTGAACAAACAGTTCAGGATATTCCGATGAATATTTCTGTAATAACAGCTGATGCTATCTCAGAGCGAGGCATATATAACCCCGAAGATTACCTTAGAACTCTTGCGGGCGTTTCAACTCCTGGTGGCGACACATACTACACTATGAGAGGTTTAAACACTGGAACTGCCCAAGTCAACTCCGGCACCTCAAATACCTTTATGAATGAGATATCTATGGGTATAACAAATATCTATGATGTTGAACGAATTGAGGTCTTAAGAGGCCCTCAAGGAACATTATACGGGTCTAACGCTGTTGGTGGCACAATCAGATACATTACAAAAATGCCAATGATGGATGAATTTGAAGCTAATATTGCTCTTGAATATTTAGATAAGAAACTTGCTGATGATTCAGGGTACTCCTATAACGCGATGGTCAATTTTCCACTCTCAGACACAATGGCAATAAGAGCTGTTGCCACTTCCGGAAAAAACCCTGGAATTTACCAAAACGTTGCAACAGGCGCTAGAGACATTGGTAATCAAGATGATGATGAATACAGAGTAATGTTCAGGTATGCAGACGGTCCTCTTGATCTAAACCTTATGGTAATGAAAAGAGAACGTGCTGACTGGGGTCAAAAAGAAAAAGGAAATGCTGACAAACCAGGGACGGCAGATATTGTTGATCCAAATTGTACCTATGATGCTGCTTGGTATTATGGAGACACTTGTACAAGGGTCTATGCGACTTCTGGAGGAGATCTGACTGGGTATGATCCAGAACTCGCCTTTTATTCGTTCACTGATGAAACCGATAATTCCGAAACCACAACTGTGGCTTTAACTGCTAAATATGACTTTGATGCTTTTACCGCCACGCTAATACTAGCAGACTACGACTTTGAAGTCTTTGGGACATCTGACTGGTCAAGAATTGACACAGATGATCTTTATCCTGATCCTCTTTATTTAACTGTTGATTCTGAAAGAGAGACCCAAGAACTCAGACTCACCTCTAAAGGAGACGGACCCATACAATGGACTGTTGGCTATTTCAACACAGAATATGCATATAACCCGAATAGTGTGTTGGAATGGGAAGTAACAAATGCTGAAGGGCTTGATTATCTTGGTTATATGGGCTTT
>CAYQEV010000068.1:0-4195 GCA_964416745.1 uncultured Woeseia sp. | reverse complement strand
AGAGCCTTCCCAATAGCCATTGTTTTAAGCTCTCTATTTTTACTAGCCTATTTCATATTGGCTTCAAACGGACTAATCCTCTCCTTTGAACCTGGGTTGTCAGCAGGAGATATTTCCAGATGGTGCGAGCGGGTTAGCGATGGAATTTTTAGAGAACCTTCAAACGCACTCAGCAACCTGGGGTTTATGGTTGCAGGCCTTTGTATGTTTAAGGTTTTAAGCATGGGCCCAACAGATCAACAACAGCACAACACATTCAGCGGCCTAAACAAACTAAGCATGCTTTATGCTGGGGCCGCCATTTATTTGGGTCCTGGCTCAATGTTAATGCATGGAACACACACTGAATGGGGACAGTGGGCAGATAACCTAAGCATGGTTATGTATATCATCTTCCCTTGGCTCTATAACCTAAAGAAAATGGGGCGCTGGACTTCAGAGCGCTTTCTTGTGATTTATTTTTCCATCGTTGTTATTTATGGTTATACGAGGTGGGTGTATGGTGACGACTTAGGGATTGGTTTAGATTTGTTTGGTTTATCAATAGGGTTATGGATAATCTCAGAAACACTGTTTAATTTTTGGTCACCTATCTTTAGGTGGGCCTCTGGGTTCGTGGGCTTTGTGGTTGCAGCAGCGTTTGGAACCCTGCCCAGTGAAATTTTATCCAACCCTGCAGAGTATTGGTGGGTAGTTTTATTTTGGCTCCCGGCTGTATTTTCACCTCAAGCTCCAAGAATTAAAAGAACCTACAACCCTTGGTTCTTTTTAGGCATGGGCTCGTACATAGCAGCCTTTACTATTTGGTTAAACCAGGAGTCAGAGTTGTTGTGCAACCCTGACTCCTGGTTGCAACCCCATGCAATATGGCATCTGCTAAGTGCGCTTTCCACATGGTGTTTTTTCAAGTTCTTTAGAACTGAGCAACCAAAACAATATAATGCTTAACCGAATTTTTAATAAAAAACCCCGTTATTTTCTTTACACAATATTATTATTTTCTGTGCAGCATGTTTTTGCTGATATTTTTGTTAACACAGAAGTGGACACCACAAGGGAGCAGATCGAAAAACTACCCACTGATGATATCTGGTGGACTGTTTATGGCGAGGACATGTTATGGAATTTTAAAAACCTTAATAAAATATTTCCAACAAACACAATTTATAGAAACGGACCAGTAAAAGACTTGCGGCTAAACATATCTAAAAAGATAGCTAACACAAAAATACAAACACCTTCTGGCCCCATGACATTTGAGAGCTTTATCCACAGTGATCTTTCGACTGCAATATCTGTGCTAATTCTCCATAAGGGCGAAATAGTTTATGAGAAATATCCCCGAATGAAACCCCATGAAAAACCTGTTTTTTGGTCGGTTGCAAAAGTGTTTTCATCAACTCTTGTGACGATGTTAGAGGAACAGGGCAGGGTTGATACAATGCTTCCAATTGACATGTATTTGCCAGAATTAAAAGGCTCAGACTTTGAGGGGATACTGGTTCAAAATATTCTAGACATGGCAACGGGCATTCGGTGTTCTGAGGAATACGAAAACAAACAAGCTTGTTACTACGTTTACTCTTCTGCAATAGGGGACGGTTTTTGGACAGAAGAGTCCCCAAATAACCCATATGAATTTGTTGCAAAAATAAAAGTCGGTAAGTTTGCCGAACAAGGCCAACAGTTTGATTACTCAGGCGTTAACACGTTTATTCTTGGGTGGTTGGTTGAAAAAATAACAGGGCTTCAGTTCCAAGATGCTCTAAGTGAAATGATTTGGACAAAAATGGGTGCTGAGGCAGACGGTGCTTTTTTTGCACCAAGGTATGGTGTCCCAGTAATCCACGGCGGCTTTTTGGCCAGACCAAGGGATGTTGCTCGTTTTGGGTTGTTGTTTACCCCTAGCTTTAATAAAGTGTCAGATAAGCGTTTAATCTCAGAAAAATACATTAACAAATTGCTCTATTCAGGCAGGCCTTCCCTTATCATAAAACCTGGCACCCCTAGTTTTATTCCTGGGCTCAAACATAATATAGATCAGTGGGATATGGTTTTTGAGAACGGTAATATTTATAAAGGGGGTTGGGCTGGACAAGGGTTAATTGTAAACCCCCTTGAGGACTATGTGGTGGTGTGGAATAGTTACTTTAAAGACACACAAGAAAGCGAAACAAAACTAACCCCGGTGATTTTTGAATTGATGGACTCCCTTTATAAAAACAACAACGATTTATGACTAAAGATTATTTAATATATGGGGCTGAGCTGTCACCTTACTCTGTCAAGGTCAGGTCTTATTTGCGCTACAAGGAAATTCCTCATCAGTGGATTATAAGAAACCAACAAACACAAAAAGAGTTTAATAAGCTCGCAAAGATTCAGGTTATCCCTTTGGTGGTAACCCCTGAGCAAGAAGTGCTCCAGGACTCAACCCCAATCATACAAACTTTAGAAGAAAAATTTTCTCAAAACAGTATAACCCCAAGCGAGACACACACAGCCTTTATCAGCAGGCTTCTCGAGGAGTACGCAGACGAATGGGTTGTAAAGCCAATGTTTCATTACCGTTGGCGATACAAGGCCGATCAAACCGCTGCAAGCAAACGTTTTGGCGAGTTATTTGTCCCTGGTTGGGCTAGAAAAGTCCCAATTTTAAACAAAATTTTAAAAAACCAAGCCGCCAAAATCTTTAAAAAAAGAATGAAATCAAGACTTTGGGTTATTGGGTCAAACCCAACAACCGAGAAAGAAATCGAGAAGTCATTCACTAACCTGTTGGGGTTGTTGGAGAAACACTTGCACCATAGGCCATATCTTTTTGGTGCGAGACCATCTTTGGCTGACTTTGGGCTTTGGGGCCAGATTTATAATGCTTGGACCGATGTTAGTGGTAAGCGAATTATTGAGGGGGGTTATCCCAATGTAAAACAATGGGTTGACCGTATGTTAAACCCCAAAAAGGAAGGAGATTTTGAGCAATGGAACAGCTTGGAAAACACAATGATGCCGATATTAAACACAGAGGTAGCCCAAGTCTTTATGCCGTGGGTAAGCGCTAATAACCACGCCATACAAAACGGGGAGGACAGCTTATCAATAACCATTAATGACAACATTTTTGAACACAAAGTGACTTCAGTTCAAAAATACCACACCAAATCGTTCTCAGTGTTACTGGAAGAATATAAAGCAATACCAAATAAAACCGAGCTAGATGTTGTTCTAAAGTCAGCAGGCCTATTAAAGTTTTTGGAGTAAGTGGGATGCAACAATTAAAAGTGTATCAATCATTATGGGCTATGGAGCAAAGACACCCCACAAAAAAAGAGCCCACAGATGAGCATAACTTTAAAAAAATAAAAGAGGCTGGGTTTAATGGCGCCACTATTGATTTAGCAGCTCATGAGATAGAGGAGTTTCAGAAGAAAAAACACCATTTTGTCGAGAACAACTTAGGGTGCATGGTAAATGCTTTTCCCTACTCTAAAGATGATCTTGGCCCATTATTGAAGCTAGCTAAAGAATTTGATGCTTGTTTTGTTAACATAATTGGCGGCGTTATGCCGATCGATTACAAAGATGCTATTCCCTTGGTTTATGATTGGATGGAAGAGGCTGATAAAGCAGGGGTTAAAGTCTTGTTTGAAACCCACAGAGACAGTTTATTAAACGATTTATTTTACACGCTTCAGTTAATTGAAGAGGTGCCTGAAATGAGACTAACTGCAGATTTATCACATTTCGTGGTGGACAGAGAGATGTGGACACCAATAAGCGAGACAGATCAACAATATATTTCAACTATTCTTGATCGTTCAGATTGTTTTCAAGGCCGAGTAGCTTCTCGAGAACAAATACAGGTGCAATTAAGTTTTCCTCAACACCAAGTCTGGGTTGAGATTTTTAAAAAGTGGTGGTCAGAAGGAATCAAAAAGTGGCAAGAAAGAAACCTAGACGATGAAACTGTATATTTTTTGTGTGAGCTAGGTCCTCCAGGTTATGCTATTACCGATGCAGACCAACTAGAGCTTTCTGATCGTTGGGAAGAAGCATTGATAATAAAATCTTGGATAGAATCAATTTGGAAGAATGCAGAAAAGAAATGAGCAAACCTAAATTTTCATATCCTGTTTTGCAGCACCCAGCACCTCAACTTACAAAAAAACAAGCAGAGCAGTTATTTTCAAGATGG
>CAYQEV010000067.1:0-4262 GCA_964416745.1 uncultured Woeseia sp. | reverse complement strand
ATTTCGTCGTCATCAGCCATTGCTTTTAAATAATCTTCAACACTAAGATCTTGATGGGATTTATTGACTAAGTTTTCAATCTCAACATCATTAACTTCAATATATTGACCCATTTCTCTAGCCAAGATCACTAATTTTCTGGCGACATCCATGCCTGATAAATCATCCCTAGGATCGGGTTCTGTGTAACCTTGATCCTTAGCGTTAGAAACAATTTCAGAGAACGGTTTTTCACCATCAAAAGTATTAAATAAGTAGGCTAGAGTCCCAGAAAAGACCCCTTCTATTTCCCTAATTTTATCCCCTGAAGCCGTAAAGTCTTTTACCGATTTTATAAAAGGCAGGGCTGCGCCTGCTGTTGTTTCATATAAAAAATTACACTTGTTCTCTTGGGCGGATTCTAGAATGTCTTTGTATCGAGCTATTGATCCACTCAAACCCTTCTTGTTTGCAGTAATAACATTAATCTTTGCCTCAAAACATCTAGGATAAAGATCTGGAATTACATCACTTGCTGTGCAATCAATTAGCACTTTTATATTTCCTGGTGAATCGTTTAAAAATTTAATCATCTCTTCGACATCCGATGCTTTGCAGGATTGATCCCTTTCCATAAGAGATGCTACATCTGACTGAGAAATAGTGTCACTAAGTATCATATGTGATGAATTTGACATAGCCACAAAGTTTATTTCCACATTAAAATCTTTATAAATAGCTTCTTTTTGTGCATCAACTTGGCGATAGAATTCTTCCCCAACATTACCTAAACCCACCAAACCTATAATCAGTTTGGTTTTACCCGTAAAAAAAGAATTGTGAACAAATTGTTCTGCTCGATGTAAATCATCCTTGCTGACCACCACTGAAATATTTTTCTCTGAAGAACCCTGTGCAATGGCCATAACATTAACTTCTGACTCAGTAATTGCCCTAAAAAATTGAGCAGCAATTCCTTTTGTCCCAGTCATTCCGGAGCCAACCACTGCTATTACACTGGCATTGTTTTGTATCTCAATCTCTTGAAGATTTCCAATACTGAAATCATCACTAAACTCGTCTTTTATAACGTCTTCAATTTGATCTGAGAACTGCTCATCTATAGCAAAACAAATTGAATGTTCTGAACTGGCTTGTGTCAAAAGGATGACAGAAATTCCAGCGTCACCAAGACAAGAAAATAGACGTTTAGCCGTTCCAGGAACCCCTATCATTCCAGAACCTTCAATATTAACGAGCGTTATATTCTCAATAGTTGTTATCCCTTTAACACTCTGCCCTTCAATCAAAGCAGATGAAATTTTAGTCACTTTTGATTCTGGATTAAAAGTGTTCCGAATATAAATGGGTATATCTTTATCAATTAAGGGCGACATCGTCTTTTCATGGATGACTTCAGCACCAAAGTAAGCTAATTCTATTGCTTCATCGTAAGACATTTGCTCAATGGTTTTTGCAGACTCAATTTTGTTTGGATCAGCTGTCATAATCCCATCTGTATCTGTCCATATAGAAACAGATTCCGCTTCAGCCAATGAGCCCATGATAGAGGCAGAATAATCGCTGCCATTTCTTCCTAGATTTGTCGCTATTGAATCTGAACTCATAGCTATAAAACCTGCCATAATAAATACCCCGTTCTTGTCAGTCAGAGATTCGCTGAATAATTTCTTTGACTCTTCCCAATCAACATTGACACCCATTTCAGTTTTACAAAGGGTAATAATTTCCAAGGGATCAAAGAGATGAATATCTCTTTGATCTTTAGATTCATTGAGAACGCCTTGAATAAGTCTGGAAGACCAAATTTCACCAAAACCTAAAATCTGATTTTCTTCAGTCTTAATTGATTTTTCCGAATAAGATTCTGCTAGCTCATTTATGGTTTTCAGGTCATTTGAAAACTCTTCTAGAAGTGCTTCATGAATTGATTCTTCTTGAATTGTTTCATTAATTGTCGCTCGATAACGATCTGCTATTTTGTCTAAAATTGATTGGTTTCTTGATTCGGAATAATCCACAAGCTGATCGGTGACTCCTGCCATTGCTGAGACCACTACAATCAAGTTTTGGCTAGAGTTCTCCTTAATTAAATTGCAGACATTTAGGATGCAATCTGAATTATTTAAGCTACTTCCGCCAAATTTGTATATTTGCCAACTGTTTTCTTGCATTTACTTTTAGCTTATCCAATAAAATTACTGTTATAAAAAGTCGCCCATGATACCCTTTTTCTCGAAAAATTATCATAATGAACACAGGGAAGTATAAAAAAGGGTTACTCTAGATAGAATTAGAGATAAATGATATGAAAACCACAGTTGAAGAATTCACAGCAAAGCCTAATAAAGCAATAACCTTATTAGGGATGTCTGGTATTGGTAAGACAACTCTAGCTAATAAACTACCAAAAAGTCACTGGTTTCATTATTCTGGAGACTATCGGATAGGCACTAAGTACCTAGAAGAGCCAATACTCGATAATATAAAAGAACAATCAATGCAAATAGGCTTTTTAGCTGAATTGCTAAGAACAGACTCGATTTATATCTCCAGTAATATTACTGTGGACAATTTATTACCAATCTCCACTTTTCTTGGAAAAATTGGTGATAAAAACAAAGGCGGCTTATCTCTTGATGAATTTCTAAAACGTCAAAAAATGCATAAAGATGCAGAAATCAAAGCCATGATGGATGTCCCAGAATTCATAGAAAAGTCTAGGCGAATTTACTCCTACGATCACTTTATTAATGATGCAGGTGGAAGTATTTGTGAATTAAACAACACCAAGGCAATGGAAACCCTTATTGAGCATACACTTATTCTCTACATTGAAGATGATGAAGGGATTAGAGATGCCTTAATAGAAAGAGCAAGGAAAAATCCGAAACCAATGTATTACACAGAAGAATTTTTAATCGAACATCTGAGGAACTACTGTGATGAAACGGGTGAGACTAATGAAGAAATTGACCCCGATGATTTTGTTAGATGGGTCTTTCCAAGATTACTTGATTATAGAAAAGAGAAGTATGAAGAAATTGCAGACAATTATGGTTACCGAGTAACCGCCTCAGATGTAGCTTCTGTTCAAAATGAAACCGATTTTCTTAATCTGATCAATAACTCCATTAAAGACAAAGAAAATGGATAAAAAGAAAATCTCGATCGATGGTAAAGAGATTGCCTATCGTCAACAAGGCTCAGGTGAACCTATTGTTTTCCTCCATGGGAACCCAACTTCGTCTTATTTATGGAGAAATATAACACCGTACTTACACGATCAAGCTTCTTGCATCTCTATGGATTTAATTGGGATGGGAGACTCTGACAAATTAGATAACCCTGACACAAACTCTTATCGTTTTGAGGAGCATTTCTATTATGTTGAAAAAGCCATTAAAGCCTTAACCAATAATAAAAAGATCACCTTGGTTGTCCATGATTGGGGCTCAGCGTTGGGCTTTCATTGGAGTTACAAGCATCCTGAACTGATAAAAGGCATAGCCTATATGGAAGCAATTGTAAAAGAGATGACTTGGGATGATTGGGATAAGAACGCCAAAAGTATATTTCAAGGTTTTAGATCGGATGCAGGAGAAAATTTGGTTTTAGAAAAAAATTACTTTGTTGAAAAGGTGCTTCCAGGCTCAATCATCAGAATGTTGGATGCCGATGAAATGAACGAATACAGAAGACCATTTCTTAGCTCAGGGGAAGATCGACGTCCTACTCTGTCTTGGCCACGCGAAATACCAATTGAAGGTGAGCCTGGGAACGTTTGTCAGATTGTTAATGAATACGCTGAATGGATGAAGACAAACAATATACCCAAATTGTTTATCAATGCAGAGCCAGGTGCTATTACCACAGGGAAAATTAGGGATTTTTGTAGGAGCTGGAAAAATCAAACTGAAGTAACGGTTAAAGGCATCCACTTTATTCAAGAAGATTCGCCCGATGAAATTGGAAAAGCATTATCAAAATGGTATAAGGAACTCTAATAAAGACCCCAAAAAGGTAAACTAAATAATGAATAAAGCATCACAAGATAAACCATTGAGTGGAATGAGAGTCATTGAAATGGGTCAATTAATTGCTGGTCCTTTCACCGGTAGTGTCTTAGGTTATTTCGGTGCAGAGGTTATTAAAATAGAACCCATCACTGGCGATCCAGTCAGGTATTGGAGATTAACTGAAAATAATACCTCGTATTGGTGGCACAGTGTTTCTCGCAACAAAAAATCAATAACGCTTAA
>CAYQEV010000066.1:0-5033 GCA_964416745.1 uncultured Woeseia sp. | reverse complement strand
TCATCAATAGTAATCTCAACAATATAAATATTATCCTGGTCACTATCTTGTGCATTTTCAAAATCTGGTCGATCAATAAATGTGAGCGCCCCTGTGGCTGCATCAATAGTAAAGAAAGTCTGGTCAGTGCCACCACTGATGGAATAAGTGAGGGCATCATTATCGATATCAGTTGCAGTGAAACCAGTCACATCTGAGTGGTTTTCTTCAATGCTTATATCAGGGCCTGAGGTAAACTCTGGAACATCATTCACTGGGGTGACTGAAATATTAACTGTGCCTGTTGAAGTTAGACTTCCATCAGAAACACTGTAAGTAAAAGAACCAAAGTCAGTGTTACTGTCATTGAGATTTGCATCAGGTGTAAAAATAAGTCCCGTGAGCTGAGAAATGGTTAAGGTCATATTATTAGTGACTTCAGTGCCATCAGCTGTGGTTAAGGTTCCACCTGTAGGTAACCCAGTTACGGTAATGGTTAAGCTGTCTCCATCGGCATCGCTAGGGGTGGCAATACCCAGAGCGACATCAGATGAATCTTCATCCAAGGTTAAAGTAGTGGTGCCACCTGTTGTTGGCGCCTTATTGGTAGGCGCTGGTGGAGTTATTAAAGCACCGCCACCACCGCCACCGCCACAGGCGGCTAGAGTCAGAGAGGCAAGCGCAGGAAATGTTAGAGTTTTTTTATTTTTTAGAAGATCAGAGTTGATTGTTGGACTTTCTTTCATAATATGTGTGCTTTTATAACATGAATATTGTTAGAAAAATATCTAATATTTGTATAAAAAATTAACTATAAAAATAATGATTAGTGTTATCGGTTATTTATGGGGTTTTTTTTTAGCGTTTTCTATTAAGATGAAACAAGAATATGAAGTTTTCTAGAAAAAAAATAATCACTTTATTACAGCTTTTCATTCTCAATCAGTTTGCAGTTGCCCAACCAATTGTGATTGATAAGTTTGAAATGAATCAACAAGAGCAGGAGGCTTTTGTAAATTCACTACTGTTTTCTATTAAAGAGCATCCTATTTTTTTACAGACCTTAACTATTGTTGAAACAAGCAAAGCCTCTCTTGATATCTCAAAATCAAGCAATAAACCTCAGATACAATTACAAGCAAATTCTAGGAACAGCCTCAAACAAAAATTTGAGGATCCACTGAGTGCCCTTACAGAGAGCACTAAAGATCAACATAGAGCAGATTCCAGTTTAATTTTGCAACAGTCTATTTTTGACAAAGCCGTTGAAGAAGAAATCAATAAACAAGAATATATGCTGCAGGCAGATTATTTTGATAAACAACAAAGAATCTCTGAGTTGACTCTAGAAATGGCTTTGGTTTGCCAAGATACAGCAGCCTATAAAATAATTTCTGATCTCATTGAGATTTCAATTGATAGTCACTCAGAAATTGTTAACCGGATACAAATGAGAGTTGAGAGTGGACGAGCAGCTCAAGCAGAAATGACCAGAGCTAAGGCCAGATTAGCAGAAGCTAGAGCAAAAAAAATGACCATTGAACTTAAACTATCAACTGCTAAAGCTCAATTTCAACAATTGATGTCGGATGGCAAACCATGTGAGAAATTCATTACGATTGACCCTGAAGAATTAATTATTAATACAAAAAAAGTTCACGATGAAATTGAGAATAATTTTTCTGTAATGCGAGCAAGTGAGCTAATTAAAGCGTCTGAAAGGGAGTTAGAGAAAGCTAAAGCAGGCTTCAGACCGAAAATTAATCTTGAACTTAGAGGGGACAGGTACGATCTCACAGGAGATAAAAATTATGACATTTATGCAGGAGTGAACTTTAATGTAGATATTTACACTGGTGGGAAAAAAACAGCATTGATTCGATTAGCTAATGAACAACTCAAAACCGCAAAATTAAATAAAGAAATCTTAATTAAAGATTTAAGAATAAAATCAGGGGCAAACTTGGCAGAACTAAATAACAGTAATGACAGATTAATGATATTTAATACCGCTTATGAGGCTTACATGGAGAGCAGAGACAAACTAAGTCTTCAGTTTGAATCTTCTAATGTGTCCTTATTAGAACTGTTGCAGGCTGAACGAGATTTTATTGAGTCTTCAGAATTATTATTGCTCAATAAAAAAGAAATTATTTCATCTCAAATAAGACAACTTTATCTTTTAGGAAAAATTACTGACTATTTTGAAAAAGAACTTTGAAAATATTAATTTGATAAACAAATAATGATCAGCCAAATAAAAACTACTCACTGGTTCAAGGTAGCATTTAGTGAAAACAAGAACCTATATTCCAGGGTACTGTTAGCCTCGATAATGATTAATCTCTTATCGGTAGCAAGCTCTGTTTTTATTATGGTTGTTTATGACAGAGTGATTCCCAATGCAGCCTATTCATCTTTATTTGCTCTGACAACAGGCATGGTCATAGTTGTTGTTTTTGACTTCATCTTAAAAAATCTTAGGTCATGGTATATAGATCTGGCTGGTGAAGATTTAGATCTTGGGATTGGAGAGGATATTTATTATCGTTTACTTCATGCCCCTATTGACAGGATGAATAACTCAGTTGGCAACCTTGCTAATACCTTTAAAGAATTTGATGCTTTGAAACAATTTTTTGCTTCAGCCACAATTGCGTTATTAATAGACTTGCCATTTGTGTTTTTATTCATCCTAGTTATTTATCTCATTTCTGGGCCATTAGCATTTATCCCATTAACGGTGGTCCCTCTCATCTTAATTATTGGCATAGCTGTTCAGCCTTTCATTGCAAAACATAGTCAGTCAGTTTCTGAAATGAACCAAAATAAATACAGTCTTTTGGTAGAAAGTTTAGGGGGTTTGGATGCTATACAAACGAATAATAGCTCTTCACTATTTGTTGATCGATATCGAGACAGTATAAAGGATGGCTCAAGCTCTTCGAGAAAATCAAAAGTCCTGTCTCAACTTGCAACCAATTCAGCGTCCAGCGCTCAGCTTATTAGTCTTGTTGGAATTATTTTTTATGGAACCTATTTAATAGATTCTGGGGAAGTCTCTATGGGTGCTATGGTTGCTGCAGTTCTCCTTTCATCAAGAGCTTTATCTCCTATGGCACAAGTAGCGAACCTATTCGGCAGACTGAATCACGCCAGGACTGCTTATAAGAAAATCGATCAATTGATGAACTTAATATCAGATCAAGGGGTAGACAATAAAGGCATTAAAGCTGAAAGTCTTGGTAACCTGGAATTTAAAGGTTTGGGTTTTACATATCTTGAATCATCAACGCCAACGATAAACCAGCTCACAACACAAATCAAAGAAGGAGAAAAAGTTGCCATAATGGGCAAAAATGGTTCAGGTAAAACCACACTAATTAAACTGATTTCAGGAATATATACACCCTCTCAAGGAGCTTTGACATTTAATCACTTGCCTCCCGATCAAATAGACCATAAAACTTTTAGAAGAAAATTAGCTGTGGTACTCCAAGATTTCAAACTGTTCTCAGGGTCGATAAGAAATAACATTGTTATGGGGAGAGAATGGATTAACGATGAAGCTATTCAAAGCTCAATAAAATTAAGCGGTCTAAATGATTTTCTTCATACAATTCCTGGTGGGTTAGAGCATATCCTTTCAGATAACGGTAAATCATTATCTAAAGGACAAATGCAATCAATTGCATTAGCTAGAGCCATGGCAGGACATCCTGAGATTTTATTACTAGATGAATCATCGGCGTCTCTTGATATGAATGCAGAAAAAGCTCTTATTGAAAGTCTTAATAATGAAATGTTTAAAACTTTAATCATAGTAACGCATAGAATACCCATGCTGGAATTAGTGGATCGCATTATTGTTATGTCGCAAGGCTCCATAGTATTAGATGGCAAAAAAGACGACGTTCTCAAAAAACTCAGACAAAATAATGATTGAAGAAAAACAACTTAGAAGTGCAAACATAATTTTATATTCAATATGTCTTTTTTGGGTAATCATCTTTATTTGGGCAAGTTATGCGACCTTGGAAGAAGTCACAAAAACAGTAGGGAGGGTCGTTGCCTCTTCCAAAGTACAGGTTATTCAGAACTTAGAGGGTGGAATCATAAAGGAAATCCTTATAAAAACTGGAGCAACAGTCTCTTCTGGAGATCCTCTAATAATATTTGAAAGCACTAAATTTGAGTCTGAATTATCAGCCTTAAAAAAAGAAAAACAAGCAGCAGAAAAGAATCTTAATTTACTTGATGAGGAACTGGATATATTAGAACCTCTGGTTAGCCAGGGTGTTGAATCTAGAATGGAATTGATACGCTTACTTCAACGTATCTCAGATGCAGAAGCAGGTTTAATGAAATCAGAAGAAACTCTTCCAATACTCGAGGACAGGCTACTTAGAAGCACTGTGATTGCCCCAGTTGATGGGATTGTCAATCGACTCCTAGTTAATACAACTGGAGGAGTAGTACAACCCGGAGAACCATTGCTTGAAATTGTACCCATAGATGATGAACTGATTATTGAGGTCGAAATTAACCCCAAAGACATCGCCTATGTTCTTCCAGGGCAAGAAGCGATCATTAAACTCACTGCTTTTGATTTTTCTAAATTTGGCTCTCTCAAAGGTAAAGTCATAAACGTTGGGGTGGATACAATTCAAAAAGAAGACGGAAGCATTTGGTACATATGTCAAATAGCCGTTGATGGAAATGGATTTACGTCCATAGGGAAAACCATAAAAATCCTTCCAGGAATGGTTGCAGAAGCAGACATCGTTAGTGGTGAGAAAACTGTTTTAAAATACCTGTTACAACCCGTGACAAAAATTGCTAACGAAGCCTTTAGAGAAAGGTAGTTATGAGATTATTGCCTTAATCATCTAAAACCGCGAACCCCCAATAGTTATAACCAAGGATCTTGGGTGTCTTAGGCAGATACATAGTTTCCAACTGACTTATGCTTAAGCCTGAAGATTCTATGATTAATGGGATATTTTTATTGATATTGCAACCACCTGAAATTTTTGACCAAACCTTATTTAATC
>CAYQEV010000065.1:0-5450 GCA_964416745.1 uncultured Woeseia sp. | reverse complement strand
AATAAAAAAGCCCCTTTGCGGGGGCTTTTCTATTATTTACTGAAAAATATTACCAGCGTTTGGTGTATCTAATTCCCATTTCTCTTGGTCGGTTAGTATATTGTCTAGCGTTACCAAAGAAGAAGTCAAAGTACCAATCGTTTATGGCAATTTCAGCTCTTTCATCTGTCAGGTTATTGACAAAGAAATCAAGTTCCCAATCGTCACCCATAATACCAACTTTTACGTCAGCTATGGTGAATGAGGCTTGGGTGTATGCATAATCAGGCTGAACTGCACTAACAGTATCACCTGTATAACTTACCGAAGCTCTCACAAACCCTTCAGTTGCTCCAAATGCAGAGATATTCAATGATTTCTCTATCCAAAGATTGGATTTGAATTCCGGCACTTGAGGTAACCTCGAACCCGCTGGGGCGCTGCCATCAGCAAGTTCTGTATTGGTTTTACTGTCTCCCCATTGAGAGTTCCAACCTAATTCAGTAGTGTCATTGATTGCTGCTAGAACTTCTAGTTGTAAACCTTCAGATGTTGCATCACCTAGATTGGCAACCACTTTTTGCCAAGGTTGTCCGCACGCAGGTGCAGGGTATGCTTCTGCTGATCCACAAGGAAGGTTACTGGGATCTACCAATTCAATTTGATAGTTTTCCCAATCCATCGTGAAGTAAGTCGCATTTAATCTGACATTCCCATCAGCAAGAGTTGATTTGAAACCAATCTCAGTGTTCATCAGGAAGTCAGCATCGTATTTATCTGGATAAATAGGCGCAGATGATCTACCTCTATTAACACCACCAGGTCTATAGCCTTCTGAATAAAGAGCATAAACCATCATGTCATCATTAATATTATATTTAATGCTTACTTTTGGTACAAAGTCACTGTTGCTTTCATTATCTCTTTTGTTCTTAGGTAGAACTCCATCAGCTGTTAAAGCCCCTTTGGGGTTTTCTACCCAGTACTTCTTATCAGCTTCACGATCAAAGAAACGCCCACCTACAGTTAATTCCCAACTCTCATCAAATCGATAGTTGACCTCACCGAAAACAGCCATGGTTTCCCATGTGGTTCTATCATAAGATGCCCACCAAACATCGGTTGGTGCTATCGGCAATCTATCAGGCAGGTAAGTTGCTACAGAAGCCACTTGGCTAGCGTAACCAGCTGAATTTCTATAATCAACAGTTTGGGTTTCAAAATCCCAACCTTCTTCTCTTTCTTGATAAAAAAGGCCTAGTACCCAATCAAGATCATCTGATTGATTTGATAATCTAAACTCTTGTGTTTTAGATTCATTCCACTGGACCAGTGTGTTGAAACCAGGCACATCATTGTATGCGTATGAGACTCCAACAGGTTGGAAGCAATAACGACTCGTTGATGCATATCCATTGTAGTAGTAACAGAAGGTACCAAAATACATAGAGTATGTGGTTCTGTCATTTACATAGAAGACATCTCTATCAAAATATGATGTTGCCGAGATTAGTTTTGCAAAACCAAGATCTTTTTCTATTGTCAAAGATAATTGAGTCCAATCATCGTCTCTTGGTTCATCATAAAAAGAAACCCTTTGAAGGTCACCCACGCTTTGGTCAAAGTAGTTATAGCCATCAGCACTGTTATTTTGTGCTGAAAGTCCAGCCATAATATAACCATCATCGGTGTTCCATTTACCAAAGATTCTTCCACCAGTCGATTTGAAGGTATTAACATCTTCTCGAACAACGTCACTGTTGAAGTCCGTATTTTTATTAAGACCAAATCTTGCACTAGTGCCTTCTACAACATCGACATAACCACCATCTTCAGCTGTAAAACCAACTGCACGGATAGCGAAATTATCTGATATTGGAACGTTAACCATGCCGCTGATGTCCCAGCTGTCTTCATTTCTAGGGGACGTTGCGGAAGCTCTTAATGTCATATCGACACTGGCTGCGAATTCACTGGGATCAGGTTTATTGGTAATAATTCTAATAGCACCTGATTGAGCGCTTGAACCGTAAAGACTTCCTTGTGGTCCTGCCAGTGCTTCAATCCGTGCAATATCAACCATTCGAACATCAACCGCCATACCGGCCTGTGTAACTGGTTGTTCATCTAAGTATAAAGCTGATGATTCTTCAGATATGAAGGTTCCGTTATCGTCTGCAATACCACGGAAGTAAACCTTACCAGTGCCTGGTAGGTAGTTTACATAACTCATAGCTGGTATGAGTTTTGCGTAATCTTCCATGCTAACCACTTGTGCTTTTTTAAGATCGCTTTCTGTAATGGCTTGAACAGCACCAGCAATGTCTTGAAGACTTTCTGCCTTCTTCGTCGCTGTTACAACAATTTCTTCAAGTTGAGCTTGAGTTGTAGTGTAACCTGCTAATGCTGCTGAGACAGCCGCCGCTACACCTGTAACTTTTTGAGTCTTACTTAATGTCGACATAATTTTAAATCCTAGTTAAAAAAAATTTTAATTAATTAATGGAGACCAGTCCTGAACGTTAGCTTAAGACAGATCTCTATTTCGAAATACTATATGATAATAAGCATAATACAAGGATTAATCCATAGTCTTTTTTTGTTAATTTTAACCCCTAAATGCATTCTTTGTTGCAACATAACAACACATAGACACCTCAAAGTTGTTTAAGGTCTTGTTAATAGGTAATAAATATTAGTTTTGTGCTTATTAATTTTTCATAAACACATGTTTCTTTTTACAGGGGTTGAATCTTTAAGTAAACTTCCTAGTAAATAGGAGCTTTAGGTATAAATTGTGAACATAGGTGAACCATTAAAAGAACTGGGTGATATAGATTGTCTTCCTTTAAGAGATCGAATCCTCTCTCTTGATGATAAGACTTGGAATGAGAATTTAAGCCGCCAGGAGATGTTTGATGTGCATAAAAAAACCAGTTCTTTGGTACTGGTTTTTTGCGATGGTTGGCCTGAGATGACTGTTTCAAAAGAAGTTGCTTGGGATTATCTTGCAGATATTGCAGTGCCACTAATGGATGAGATTATTACCAACCATTATGAGCCGGGGGGGATGATTATTAGAGCTATGGCTGCAAAGTTATTTGCCGGCGAGAGGATTACCCCTCACACAGATAAACACCCTTCCTTTCATGTTGCACACCGTATACATATTCCAATAACAACTAATGATCATGTCAGATTTACCATAGGTGGCCGACCATTTCATCTAAAGGTTGGTAAGGCTTATGAAGTAAACAACCAGTCCACCCACAGTGTTATGAATCGAGGAGATGAGGATAGAATTACATTTATTTTTGACTACATGCCACCAGCAATAAAATCTAAAGCAAAGTCACTGAGTTAAAGTTAGTTCTAGTTTTTTATATCTAATCGGTCGATTAAGGGTTTAAGCGTTGTGATTAATGGCCCAATATGGCTTTCGTAATTTTTCCAAGCGTGCATCGCTCCTTTGTAAATTGGTTGTCTCACTTGTTCTGAGCTAGCGGTATTAATGGATCTCTTGGTTTCATAAAATTTTAAACATTCATCTTCCCATTCGAGACCACAATAATCCAATAACTCACGTGTTTCTTTCTCCTGATTGGCTATAAGATTTTCATACTGAAGGTCCAATATCTCACCAGGAAACAATTGGTGCCAATGGTCCATAATTCTTTGATATTCCAGATAGTATTCCCCAATCTCAAATAGATCATAACTCCATGATTGTCCTTTATAAAATAATTGCTTATAAGAACTAATACAGCTGTCTAAAGGGTGTCTCATGGCATTAATAACTTTGGCATTCGGTAATATCAGTTTTAAGAATCCAATGTGTGCAAAGTTGTTAGGCATTTTGTCAATGAAATGAGGTTTATCAGTTCTGTATCGTTTAGTTGTGGTGAGGTAGTCGTCACCAAATTCAACAAATTCCTCATTTGTCATCTCTTTTACTGCATCAGGGTATTTGATACCTCTTGGCTTAGACTTTGTAAGCTTTCTACCTAATAAAGATAAATCTGGTAATTCTTTAGTGCCTTCAACTTTACTGTGACTTGCTAAGATTTGTTCAACAAGAGTTGATCCTGATCTTGGTAGTCCCACTATGAGAATTGGTGCATCACTTTGAGAGCCCATATTTTTCTTTGATTCGACAAACTCTTTATCAAACACTTCAATCAACGCATCATGAGTCACTTGTGTTTGCACTGAGTCATAAATCTCTTCTTGTCTCCTCATATTATTACCAGTTTCAAAGTGTTCCCATGCTTCATCATATCGTTGTTCTTTTTCTTTCGAGTTAGCCAGAGCGACATGAAAAAATGCCTTGTTGCTTGGAGGCATAGCTTTATTTTGCACATGCTCTTGCATTGCTTCTATTTCGGAGTCATCAAAGGTATAAGTTTTAAGGTTAGCTAGGCTCCAATAGGCTTCTGCAAATAAGGGTTGAATTTCAATACATTTTTTGTAAGCAGCAACAGATTCATCATAACTGCCCACTGTTTTTAGTATATTTCCTAGACCCATATTGCTACCCAAATGATCAGGCTCAATTTTAAGGGCTTGATGATAAGCTTCTATGGAACCTTGATGATCAGACATTTTTCCAAGAATACTGCCTCTAATCATAAAGCCAAAGGGCAGATCTGGCTGGAGTTGTATCACTCTTTGAACTGCATCAAGAGCCTTACCATAGCTTTCTATTTCCGTGTAGGATTCAGCTAAATCGCCCCAAGCCCCAGCAAATTTTGGTTTGAGTTCTACGGCTCTTTCTAAAAGCACTATAGCATCTTCTTTTTGTTCCATTTTTGATGCTATCGATGCTAGTAATCTCAGACCATTTACATCATCTGGCTGCTTCTTTAATGCTTCCCTGCAAATTTGTTCAGCCTCTTCAATTTCACCCCTAGTGAAGTGCTGCATTGCTGTTGCCAATTGCTCCTGTATAGGGTTAAGAGCTAATGCAGATTTATAAGATTCGTCAGCTTCTTCTTTTCGACCAAGAGCTGAAAATATTTTTCCAAGTTTTATAAATGCATCTGGATTGTTGGGATTAAGTTTAATGGCTTTTTTGAAAGATTCTAGAGCCTTCTCTGGTTTGTTTTGTGCTAACAAAGCATTGCCTAATTCTTCATGTGCTTGTGAAAAATCTGGAAACATCCTAAGGGTGTGCTTAAGCCTTTTTACCGCAGCTCCGGAACGTCCTTGACGAACGAGTGAAACACAAAGTAACACTTGGAGATTTGGATCACCGCTTGAGATTTCTTTTAATGAGGATCGACAAATTTTCTCAGCCATTTTTGCATCACCTGCATTCAGGAATGCCATGGCTCTCTCAAAGGAGGCTTTTAATGCTGAAATATCGTCTGTAGCCATAATAAAATTAAATTAAGAACGCTTAGGATATAGCTTTAGCTTGTTTTTGACGATGAATTATCCATCCAGCAATGCTAACTCCTATCGCAACCACG
>CAYQEV010000064.1:0-5661 GCA_964416745.1 uncultured Woeseia sp. | reverse complement strand
ATAATATTTGGGAATATAGAACCCATAAATCGTTCAATGAGGCTGAAAGAGCTGCCCTGGATTTTACGTTGGCTGCATCACAGATCCCTAATGCAGTTGATGAAGACCTTCAACAGCGACTGCAAAAATATTGGGACGATGGAGAAATAGTCGAAATTTTGGCCGTTATATCTCTATTTGGTTATCTGAACCGATGGAATGACAGCATGGCAACAAGCATTGAAAGTGGAGCAATCCAATCCGCAGAAAAATATCTAGCGAAAAGTGGATGGAATAAAGGCAAGCATAGATAAAAATGAATCTCTGCGGTTTATCCCCCTCAGCACACACCACCTAGTCCAATTTGGAATAATTCATAAATCAAATAAATAATAGAAAATAGGTTGTAACATTCATTATAATAAGTCACTTATTAAGCACGGAGTGGTAGTTCAGTTTGGTTAGAATGCCTGCCTGTCACGCAGGAGGTCGCGGGTTCGAGTCCCGTCCACTCCGCCAGACTTTTAAATGGGTCTTAATAATTTATAAAATGATACGAAGGGTTAGTTATGGCTGAAGCAGTAATAGTAGATAGTGTAAGAACAGGGTTATCGAAATCGTTTAGAGGCGGTTTTAATCAAACGCGTGCTGATGATATGACAGCTCATATTATTGATGCATTAATGGATAGAAATCCAAGTGTCGATCCTGAGACAGTAGAAGATCTGATATTGGGCTGTGGTTATCCAGAAGGGCCTCAAGGTAATAATATAGCTAGGACCTCAGCCGTTTTATCCAAGCTACCTATTAAAACTGGCGGCACAACAGTTAATCGTTATTGTTCATCTGGCTTACAAACCATTGCTATGGCAGCCACTCAAATACAAAGTGGTTTTGCTGATTGTATAATTGCCGGTGGGGTTGAGTCGATTAGCACCACTCAAGGGCATATCAACCAATACATGTTTGAGAATGAGAAAATTACTGAGAAAGTGCCCGGTGTATATCATGCCATGGGCACCACTGCCGAGACAGTAGCGAAACGATACAATGTGACTAGAGAATCTCAAGATGAATACGCTCTGTCGAGCCAACAACGATGTGCTGAAGCTCAAAATCAAGGTTTATATGATGATGAGATTGTTCCTATGAAAACTCTGATGATGGTTAAAGACAAAGAAACCGGTGAAATCTCTGAAGTTGAAACCGTAGTGGACAAAGATAATTGTAATCGCCCTCAAACCACCCTAGAAGGCTTAGCTAGTCTAAACCCTGTCTTCGACCCTGAAAATGGCTCAGTGACTGCGGGAAATGCCTCACAGCTGTCTGATGGAGCTTCGGTCACTATGGTTATGAATGCGGATAAAGCTAATGAGTTAGGATTAGAGCCCCTTGCTTATTTTAGGGGTTTTACTGTGGTTGGGTGTGAACCCGATGAAATGGGTATTGGCCCAGTTTATGCGATTCCTAAACTTCTAAAAGCAGCTGGCTTAGAAATAGAAGATATTGATCAATGGGAACTTAATGAAGCCTTTGCTTCACAAGTTGTTTATATCAGGGATCATCTTAATCTACCAACAGAGCAATTAAATTTAAATGGCGGTTCAATAGCCATAGGCCACCCATTTGGTATGACCGGATCAAGACAAGTGGGTCATTTAATCCGAGAACTTAAACGAAAACGTCTCAAGTACGGTGTGGTTACAATGTGCGTTGGCGGTGGCATGGGTGCTGCCGGCTTATTTGAGTCCATCTAAGGTCGCATTATGTTAGAAGCTATTAGACAACGATTTACTGGATGGATAGCCATATTGGTTATCAGTCTTATTGCACTGACTCTGGTGATTAGTTTTGGCAATATGGATCAAACACCACTTGAAGATGATGTAGTGATCACGGTGAATGATACTGAAATTACTCTCTTTGAATATCGAGAAGAATATTCAAATAAGCTTGCAGAGTTACAGCAAGTATTTGGTGATGAAGTCCCTGAGATCCTTGATCAAACCATTAAGGAATCAGCCACTGAGGATCTAATCTTAAGAGCCTTGTTATTGGATTACATGAGTAAAAATGGTTATCGGGTTAGTCCTGAATATGTTGTCGAGCTGATCACAAACAACCCTGGCCTTCAGGTGGGTGGTATTTTTGATAGACAAAATTATGAAGCAATATTAGCGAGCCAAGGTGTTTCAGTTGAACAATTCGAATCAGACCTAAGATTGCAACTTCAGATTAACCAACTGAGAAGAGGTTTTATTGATACTTCTTTTATTACCCCCAATGAATTTAGACAATTTATTGAATTACAGATGCAAAAACGAATTGGTCAATTGCTGACTATAAACTCTGAAGATTTTATTGGCGAGGTTGTAATCGATGCTGATCAAATTCAATTGTATTTTGATAACAATCAAGACTTGTTTCAAACTGATGAAGAGGTCGATGTAGAATACTTAAGTCTCAGTCTCGATGATGTCGCTGCAACAATAGAGTACTCAGAGGATGATCTAAGAGATTATTACGAAGATAATCTTGCACGATTCATCACCAATGAAGAACGAAAATCACGACATATCTTAATTGCTATTGATGAGGACACCAATGAAGAGGATGCCTTGGAGACAATCTTAAATGTTCAGGAGCGCTTAGCATCAGAAAGTTTTGATGAGATTGCAAAAGAGTTCTCAGATGATCCAGGTTCAGCAGAGTTGGGTGGTGATCTAGGTTGGGCAGAGCCAGGGTTATTTGTTCCTGAGTTTGATAAAGTACTATTCTCTCTAGAGGTTAATGAATTATCAGACCCAGTCAAAACAGATTTTGGTTATCATCTAATAAGGTTAGATGAGTTAAAAGAAGGTCAGCAACAAGAGTACCAAGATATTCAGCCAGAGCTTGATAGTGAATACTCAAAGTTGCTTGCTGAAGATAAGCTATTTGGATTGGCTGATCAGCTTGCGGATCTCTCTTTGCAAGCATTTAATGAACTGAATTCAGTGGCCGATTCACTTGGATTATCCTTGAGTCGTATAGATGGAGTGTCACGAAATGGAGCCACTTTTTTTAATCAAGACCCAGAAATCATCAGTATTTTATTCAGTCAAAATTCTATAGAAACATCTGAAAACACTCCTCTTTTTGAACTTGATGACAGTATTTTTGTGGCCAGAGTTATCGGTCATCGAATCCCAACCACTAGAGATTTCTCAGATGTTGAATCAGGGATCAAAGATTATTTGGCTTCTCAAGAGGCTATTAGTTTGGCCAACAATTACGCAGAACTAATTAAACCTCAGTTCAGTGATAATGCCTCCTTTGAGGGTAACGCCGGTGAATTAAATATTGAAGCCAGTGAGTTTGATGTGTCTCGAGGTGACACAGAATTATCCAGAGGATTAGTTGAGATGATATTTAATTCTTCAAGTCAAGACATGGCAGAGGGTACTATCCAAACTTATATAGAAGGGGAAAAAGTTTTTCTTATTCGGGTAAATAACTATGAGGATGGGAGATTGGAATTGTTCAATGATGAAGAAAGAAATTCAGCTAAACTTGAACTCTCTGAACAAATTGGTTCAAGAGAACTGAATGCGTTTGCAGAGCATCTAAGAAAAAATGCTGAAGTGTCAGTGGACCCTGGATTGTATAGCGGTTTATTCGATCTGTAGTCAGATCAACTATTTCATATCAAACGTCATCCCTAAATTCCTATAGCCTCCATCAACATAGATGGTCTCACCTGTGATTCCTGAGGCTAGGTCTGAAGAAAGAAATGCTGCAGTATTGCCAACATCTTCAATGGTGACATTACGACGAATTGAAGTCTTGGAGGCCACGTGTTTAAGCAACCCTCTGAATCCACTAACTCCAGCAGCAGCAAGGGTTTTGATCGGACCAGCTGAGATCGCATTGACGCGAATACCTTGAGGACCTAAATCAGCAGCTAAAAATCTTACCGTTGACTCGAGACTGGCTTTTGCAGGGCCCATAACATTGTAGTTAGGCACAGACTTGACTGAGCCCAAATAGGTCATGGTCAACAATGAAGCATTATCATTGAGCATGGGTTTTGCTTCTCTCGCCATTGAAGCGAAACTGTAACTGCTGATTTCATGTGCCATTTTAAACCCTTCTCTTGTGACTGATTCAACAAAGGAACCTTTTAACTCCTCCATGGGAGCAAAGGCAATGGAGTGAATCATGATGTCGAATGTTTCCCAGTTTTGTTTAAGCTCAGCAAAAGCGTCAGTAATATTTTGATCATTGGAGACATCTAAGGGTATGCAGATGGATGAACCCAATTCAGCTGCTATTTTTTCAACTCTTGGTTTTAACTTATCAGTTTGATAGGTGAAGGCTAGCTCTGCTCCTTCCCGATGTAAACACTGAGCCACACCAAATGCAATCGAGCGGTTACTGGCGACCCCACTAATTAGAGCTTTTTTACCGTCTAAGAATCCCATTTATTTTGCCTTTTAAATTTAAAAATCAGTCTAGAGGAATATTTATGATTCATCGTGATACATTTTACATTAAAATAAAATAACCTTTAAATTATTCTGGATAAGACCATGAAGCAAGTTGAGATATACACAGACGGAGCATGCAGAGGGAATCCCGGTCCTGGGGGGTGGGGCGCCTTACTAAGGAGTAATGGCCATGAAAAAGAGCTTTGTGGAGGACAGTTGGACACAACCAATAATCAAATGGAATTACTTGCAGCTATTAAGGCACTAGAAAGCTTAAAGGAACCTTGTAAGATTGATTTATTCACAGACTCTAAATACGTCAAGAATGGGATCACACAATGGATTATTAATTGGAAAACCAATGGGTTTAAGAACGCCAAAAAAAAGCCAGTTCTAAATGCAGAACTTTGGATTAGGCTGGATACATTAGTGTCCGAGCATGATATTAATTGGTTGTGGGTTAAAGGCCATTCAGGGCATATTGATAATGAGAGAGCTGATGCTCTGGCCAACCGAGGACTTGAGCTAAGGCTTAGGGAATCATGAGACAGCTTATATTGGACACGGAAACCACTGGTATTTCTGCCGAATCAGGTCATCGAGTCATTGAAATTGGTGTCGTTGAAATTGTTGATCGGAGGATAACTGGACAGGATTTTCAATCATACCTCAATCCAGAAAGGAGAATAGATCCGGCCACGATTCCGATTCATGGCATCACAGATGAATTTATTGCTGACAAACCTTTGTTTAAAGATCTGGCAGCTGACTTTCTTGATTACGTTAAAGGGGCTGAAGTAATTATGCATAACGCTCCTTTTGACACTTCATTTATTAATAATGAACTTGCTTTATTGGGTCTGGATGATCGCTTAGAGAATCTTTGTGAAATCACAGACACACTCATAATTGCAAGAAAGAAGCATCCCGGGCAGCGCAACAGTTTAGATGCTTTGTGTTCCCGGTATGAAGTTGATACGACAAAGAGAGAAGTCCATGGTGCTCTTATTGATGCTAAATTATTAGCTAATGTTTATCTATTAATGACTGGTGGCCAGGTAGGATTTTTTAACCAAGATCAAACCACTGATAATGGTTCTTCTGATGATAATCATGACTATGACTTCAAGAATAGAAAAATTATTCAGATTGATTTAAGTGAAAATGAAATAGAAAATCATCAGAGTTACCTTAAGAAGCTTTCAAAAATTTC
>CAYQEV010000063.1:0-6423 GCA_964416745.1 uncultured Woeseia sp. | reverse complement strand
CGACCTCTTGCATGCCATGCAAGCGCTCTCCCAGCTGAGCTATAGCCCCAATAAGCTTTTAAACATTTTGATTTCTCAAGCTTCGCAAATATTATACATCTTTATTTATTGGACTAAGGACTGGGATTATAAAATAAAACTTCACTACTGAGCATGATAGGTAAAACTAATTCTCCCGTGAGTGAATTCAAACCTAAATCAGCCAAACCTTGCTTGTATTGGCCAAGTTCGATGACCGTTTTATTGCTACTAGAAATCTTGTAGAGCTTGCCGTTTTCCCAATCAGAAACATAGATATTTCCTTGTTGGTCAATTTCTACTCCATCAAGGTTACCAAGTTCAGGGGCAACAATATGTCTCACGTTTTCTGACTCCTTCAAAGAAACCCAATACAAATCCCCCGCTGTCTGGGTTATCCACTCAGCACGCTCCTCAGGTTGCTCAGACATGATTCCCCAACTGGCAATATAAAGTTTGTCTCCATGGACCAGTAATCCATTAGGAGATGATGGCAAGGTGGAAATAAAGGTGCTGTTTTCTCCAGTGGCCAAATCGATTCTAACCACTCGACTATTCATTGAATCTGAAAGATAGGCATATCCTGAAGAATCAGTGGCCAAATCATTCAAAAGGATTGCATCGTCTATCGAGTAAACAATTCGATCACTGGGGTCTTTCAAATTGATACCAATAATCTCAGTTATATTATTGACCCATAAGCGTTTACCAGAAACTCTCATGCCCATCGGGTTTCGAATATTTGTCGCCCACCGTGAGTCGATAATACTCCCATCTGCTGCCAGTTTGCTCACCCAACCCATCTCATTGCCGTTGGTACTTGAAATAAAATAAACACCTGGATCAGTACTGCCTGAGGTGTAAAAATAGGCTGATTCTGGCTGTGCAAAAGCTGGTTCATTGGCTAGAACTGAGGCAGACATCAAGAATAAAAAAAGACCCAGAACTGCTCTTGATAAAATGCACATAGATTTATAAAGCTTTAAGAACTAAGGTTCTGGTATCCATTGAATCCATTACTCTATCAACTTCAAGATGAGATGCTGTTTCAAACATTTTCGGAACCAATGTATTGTATTGCTTGTTTGAGTCTGGAAATCACATTTTCTCTATCCAATAAAGTAATTGTTAGATCGATAGATGGTGATTGAGTGCCTCCAGTAATAGCTACTCTTAAAGGTTGTCCAATCTTACCAAAACCAATCTCATGTTTTTCACAAGTATTGGCAATAATCTGATGGATTGATTCAGGGTTCCATTCAACTTGATCAAACAATACAACCAAATCTTGTAACGGTTCAAGAATGGTTGCTTTTAGAAATTTCTGAGCAGCAACATCATCGACCATAAAATCTTCAGCATAAAGTGAATGAAAATAATCTAACAACTCGTTAAGAGAATTAACTCTGGATTTGTAAGCGTCTACGAATAAAATAATTGTCTCGGCTGTTGGCTTACTTTTGAGAGTTGAATTTAGAGTAAGGAATTCTGCAAGATCTGAATTATCTGTATTCATCAGATGCTGTTGGTTAAGCCACTGTAACTTCTCTAGATCAAATTGAGCACTGGATTTATTAAGATTTTTAACATCAAAATTGTCGATCATTTCCTCAATGGTAAATATTTCTTGGTCACCAAAAGACCAACCCAACCGGACTAAATAATTTAGTACAGCTGCAGGCAAGAATCCTTGATCTTTATATTCTAATATATTCATGGCTCCGTGCCGTTTGGACAAGCGAGATCCATCGGGCCCTAGAATCATTGGCAAATGAATAAATTCAGGTGTGCTATAAGACATGGAATCCATTAATTGAAGATGCTTAGCGCTGTTCTTTAAATGGTCATCACCTCGGAGTATGTGGGTGATTTTCGATTCATTATCATCGATAACAACAGCGAAATGATAGGTTGGAGTCCCGTTTGATCGTAAAATAATAAAATCATCAAGTTCATCTTTATGAACTGTAATCTGCCCATAGACTAGGTCGCTTATGATGATGTCTTCTTTGTTACTGGCCTTGAATCGGATAACAAATTCCCCACTCTGATCATCCTTGTCCCGACAACGACCATCATATCTAGGGTTTTCTCCCTTCTTGGTTTGCTCAGACCGCATCTTTTCAAGCTCATCGGGCGTGCAGTAACATTTATAGGCATGTCCTGATTGGATCAGCTCTTCTGCTTTTTCCTGATAGATGTCAAATCGGTCGGATTGATAGACGATCTCTTCATCATGATCTAAACCCAGCCATTGCATTCCTGATAATATTGCTTCAATTGATTCTTGAGTTGATCGCTCACTATCTGTGTCTTCAATTCTTAAGAGAAACTGTCCGCCATTATTCCTGGCAAATAACCAGCAATACAGCGCTGTTCTCACTCCTCCAATATGAAGAAAACCGGTAGGGCTTGGTGCAAAACGAGTCCTAACCACTGCTTGGTTCCATTAATTTCTTTAATTCTTCGGCGCTCTCAACCACCGCTTCATAGCATCTTGGTTCGATAGTGAAATTAGCAAAACCGTGAATCAGATCTTCATATTCTTTATAGAAAACTTTAACGCCAGCACTCTTTAAAAACTCATAATAAGCTAAGCCTTCATCTCTGAGAGGATCAAATCCAGCAGTGATGATAACCGCAGGAGGCAATCGTTCTGGAGTTTTATAATGCATCGGCGCCACGTATGGATTTGTATGGTCTTCTTCAGTCATATAATTGTCATGAAACCATTGCAGAAGATCCTTAGTTAGAAGAAAATAACCGTCAGTAAATGTTTTAATCGATGGATAATCGCCTTTACTATCAATCCCTGGGTAGAGTAAATACTGATATTCCGGAACTTGTTTAGATTCATCAAGACGCTTGATACAAAGACAGGTTGATAAATTAGCACCTGCACTGTCCCCTCCTACAACAATTTTTTGGGGATCAATGTTTAAACTGTCAGAGTTATCAACCAACCAATCCATTGCTTTATCGCAATCTTCTAGAGGAATAGGAAATTGGTACTCAGGAGCTAATCGGTATTCCACGGAAAAAACTCTCCAACCTAAGAGGTTAACCAAGTGTTTGCAAAGTGAGTCGTGAGTTCTTAAGCTGCCAATCGAAAACCCTCCGCCATGAAAATAAAGAAGCGCCTGACCCTGATGATCGGCCGATTTTTTCGGAAAATACTCACGAACCCTTATCGATCCATTATCAACATCGATCTCATGATCTTTATGTTTAATCCTTGGTGGTCTTTTCTGCAGTCTATTTGCAGTCTTGTTGTAATAATCTCTGATCGTCTGAGGGTCTAGACTATATATATCCTTGGTAATTCTCCTCTTTTCTAAAATATATAAGATAATCTGTTGTCCAGGATGCATTGTCCTATTATCCCGGGCAATATCATTGCCTCTGAGCAGACGCTTTTTGAAGGCGTCTGGCATCCTCATGATTAAATTGAAACTAAGATCCATATAAATAGCTAACCTACTGTGAAATCATTAAACTCTAGATCATCTCCAATATCAACTTCATCGACTCTCTCAACGACAGACATTTCAGGTCCGACCTGCAACCAGTTGAGAAGCTCATTTATTTCAGCTTCATTACCTTGCGCTATCACCCTGACACTTCCATCTGCTAAATTAATAGCAGATCCAGTAAGACCTAAGCCGGTTGCCTTCCTTTGTGTGCTGTCTCTAAAAAACACACCTTGAACTCTACCTATTATCTTAAAGCACCGAGTAATCATATCTTTTCTATAAGTCTATTACTGATCTATAATTGGGGTGCGGTTGACCAAATAAAGTATCAACAAATAAAATCTTGGTAGAATTAGCCGTCATGGGAAACAATTTGATTATTAGGTTCTTTCATAGATTAATTATAATGATGGATTTGAAAAGCTGTCTCATTTTTTTATGGATAATGTTACCTTGTATTGTCATGGCAGATGAAATGAAAATTGAACTTGTGAATCAAAACGGTAGCTATGAAGTTGTACCCCTTGAAAAGGAAATCGTAACCTTAAAAGTCATCCAAACAGGTGTTAATTCTCTCCAAGAATATGATGATCCTAAAGTCGGGCTAGAAGAAAATCTGGCTCACATGATTGAAATGGCGGATCGTGCCTGCAATGAGGGTTCTAAACCTGATATTCTTCTCTACCACGAATTTCCTTTAACTGGATATTCATCAGGGCCTAGGGCAGAAAAACTACAATACACCATAGAAGTACCTGGTCCGGAAACAGAAGCGTTGGGCAAGGTTGCAAAAGAGTGTGATGCTTATCTCATTTTTGGCAGTTATGCCACCGATAAAGAATGGCCTCAACACATTCTTAGTCTTAACACGGTAATAGGAAGAGATGGTGAGATCAAAAAAGTGTATTGGAAGCCACGCAACATTAAACGTTTATACCCAGACAGGGAAATCACAACGACTACAATTGAAGCAGTACAAGACAAATATAGAGAAAAATACGGTATCGACGAAGAGTTTCCTGTTCTGAAAACTGAGTTTGGCAATATCGCCGTTAGCACTGTACAAGGTGACCCATTTATTTATGCAGCCTTCGCCATGAAAGGGGTAGAGATTATGCTAAGAACAGCCACCCTGTTTTCGGAATCAGATGTTTTATCAATGGCTTGGATAAACAATTTCTATAGTGCCATGTCAAATATCACTCTTCCCCTTGGAATCCCCTATAGTGAGAACGGTGGAAAATCTTTAATTGCCTCCCCACAGGGAAAAATTATTGCTCAAGATCCAAGCACCCACGAGGAAGGTATTGTTTCCGCAGAAATTCCTATTGCAGAATTTAGAAAAAACAGAACCATTCCAAATTATGCCCTAGAAATGGTGCAAGAAATCTTCTCTCAATATCAACAAGAAATTCCAATGAATCATCTTGATATGCCTATTGATCAGCTACCCCAAACCGGTGAAGAAATGAAAGAACTGTTTGATGAGCTTAGTCGATATTTAAAGAAACCTAAAATGTCAGAACCTGTCTCTAGAAATTGATCAGATGTAGCTACTTAGAATTGACAAGATCATGAAATTGATCTTTGTTTATGTCTGATGTCGCTCTTTGATCAATGTCTCGAATTATTTCTCTTGCACTATTACTAGCAGTGGCTTCAAAGATAAATGGAAAGACTGCATGTATGAGTGCAGCTAATCCGGAAATAATCATTTTAAAGCCAAAATAAAATGCCTGTGACATGTGTCGGAAATAGGTTTCATTGATTGAATTAGGGTGATGAGTAAATAAGTTAAAGATACGTTTCATTATCAATATAACTAAAATTAATATACATATAATCTTACGTATTATAGATTTCAATGTCTATTTTTAAATTTGTTTATAGAATTTTAGTTAATTTAGACGATTGATTAGCTTTAGAATCTCTTCTGTTTTTTTCTGCATTAGTGTTTTGTTTGCTCTTGATTCAACATTTAGTCTAACTAGTGGTTCAGTATTGGACATCCTTAAATTGAATCGCCAATCAGAAAATTCAAAGCTGTACCCATCGATGTCATCAATAATTGGGTCAAAGGGTAAATAATGCTCCTTAATTTTCTCTAAGAGAATTTTTGGATTCTTTACCTCAGTATTAATTTCTCCACTAACTGGATAGCGCTCTATGCGTTCGCTTACTAAGTCAGTTAGAGTCTGACCAGCATTAGAAATTTTCTCTAATAATAGAAGCCATGGGATCATTCCGCTATCGCTGTAATAAAAATCTCTAAAATAATGATGACCGCTCATCTCTCCACCATAAACTGCCTTGTTTGCTCGCATAATTTCTTTAATGAAAGAATGCCCTGCCTTCGATTGATCAGGAATACCATTTGCTCTCATTACTTCTTCTCTTGTGTTCCAAACTAATCTGGGGTCATGAACGATATGATCCTTTGGATTGGCTTGAAGTAATTGCTCACTTAAAAGACCAATTAAATAATAATTTTCTATAAATTGACCGTTTGCATCAAAGAAAAAACAACGATCAAAATCTCCATCCCAAGCGATTCCTAAATCTGCTTCATGCTCAATGACAGCTTTAGAGGTTACCTGTCGATTCTCAACTAGCAGAGGGTTGGGAATCCCATTTGGAAATAATCCGTCTGGCTCATTTTGTATTTTAGTAAAGGTAACAGGCAATCGAGATTCCAAGGCATTGATTACCGGGCCTGCACAACCGTTGCCTGCGTTCGTTACGACATGCAATGGCTTGATACTTTCTGTGTTCACAAAAGAAAGAATTTTATCTAAATACTGATCTCTAATATTGATTTCTTTCAGCTTTAAATCGATTGAATCATCATAGGAGACTGATTCAGCAATGGATTTTATCTCACCTAAACCACTGTCCATGCTCACAGGTTTCGCACCTGCACCGACAATCTTAA
>CAYQEV010000062.1:0-6484 GCA_964416745.1 uncultured Woeseia sp. | reverse complement strand
ATGCCTTTTCCAATGCATCAGGAACCGCTTACGAACCTGAGGCTGCTGAGGATTCGTGGAAAAAAACAGTTGATTTTCTAGCGGCTCATCTAGACTGATAAAATTAATCCTTCATGGGGTGACATGTCGCCTTGGACAACTTTGGCAAAAGTGGTTTCAATGACATCAAGCCCTCTGCCTCGATTAATCAGCATCCACTGATCACTGAATTGTTGGAAGTCTTTTAAACTAAGACCGATTCGTTTTTGCACTTCACCCGGTCCCCATTCTTCTGTTCTTTTTTGTGCCTGTGTTGGTGCGAAAAAGAACGTTGGGGTGGCACCAGGAAAAGCATTCATAGACCCCACATTGAAATCTTTTTGATTAACCTGATGAGTTGCACCCACGCTACAGGAGTATTTCACATTATCTTGAAAATGCTCATGCAGGTCTCGCATTGAAGATAAATTACCGGCCATATCAACAATCATGATGGGCTCATTGTTATCAAGTGTTTGGGCTTGATCGTAAGTAATGATTTCATCATAACACCCCAGGCTTTGACAAAACTCCACGTTCTTTGCTGAAGTCATGCCAATGGTTTTCTTACCGCCTCGTTGCTGCACAGTAAAAGCTAGCGCAATACTGGTTTTAGATGATGCACAAGTGATTACATAGCTGTTGGCGCCAAAGTAATCGTTATCAAACATAAAATCATCAACCAGCCAAGAGGTTAAAAATAATCCACGCAGCAGCAAATCTTGATCTTCTCTGGCCTCTTCGTATAACGGGTTGGCTTTGGTGTTGTCAAATCGTGAATAGATAGGGGCTAATTGTTGTCGATAAGGCACCACATCACTAAACCCGGAAGAGGTGACATTACCGGCTTGTGCAATGAGATAATTCGACATTGGGTAAAAACCCCAGTAGCGATCCCCAACCTTAATATCAGGGTGATTGGACGCAGCCACATTGGCATAACCCATGGCCGGCACACGTCCGAATCCGTCATCTGCTGGAAAAAATTGCCAATAACCCAGCGTGTCACCGGCCAGGCAATAGGAAATATTATTAGCGGTGAGTGCAAACCGATCGATATTAAAGAGCACTTGATCCGCTTCAAGGTTGCCGTCAAAACTTGTGGTGTTGACTCGGGTGTTGGTCCATTGATCTTTTTGCACCTCAAAGGTGGAGATGTCAATTGGACTAGTCAATATCGAGTCCGTAGATTCTGATCACGTTGTCTCGTAACAGTTTTCTTCTGACTTCAGGCTTTAATTTAAGACCATCAATATCATCAATCGATTGTTTAAATTCCAGAACCGGGAAATCGGTGCCGAAGATGACTTTATCTTGCCCGTAACTGTTGAGGTAATGGGTGAAGCTTTTGGGCCAGTATTTTGGTCGATGAGCATCACTGCCGATATAGACATTCTCGTGTTTCCAGGCCATAGAGATCATTTCATCATGCCAAGGGATGCCAACGTGGATACCGATTAATTTTAATTCAGGTAAATCACAAGCCACCGTGTCCAGTGTGATCGGTTGGCCAACACTGCGAGTTCGGTATTCTTTGGAATAGACCATGGACTGCCCAACTTGCATTTGGATGGGCACATCCAACTCACAACATTTAGCGTAAAAGGGATAGTACTTGGCATGATCAGGTGCTAATTCATACCAATGAGGGTAGAGATGAGCGCCAATAAATCCCATATTCGTTACCGCGTCTTCAAAAGCTCTGACCCCGTTCATGCCATCAAACGGATCAATGCCGGCCAATCCATAGAAACGATCAGGGTATTGTTCACAAGCTCTGGCCACCACTTCATAGGGCATGTGATAGCAACCCGGCAGTCCGACTCGACCTGAATGGGCGGCAATTAAAAACGCTCTTTCGATCCCGGCTTCATCCATCTTTTCTATCATTTGCTCAAGAGTCAATCCAGCCATCAGTGCACTTTGTGCGTTCATCTTATCGACGAAGAATTCATCGCCCCAATCCGGTCGGTGAGAAAGGGCTTCCTCGGTCCAAATATTAACCACAGCATCAATGGCTTTATAATCGTGTTCTTGTTTCTCTGTCATAAGGGCAACATAGCAAAACTTACGTCGATATACTATCATAGCCTTAGATTGCAAGGGGTGGCCAGTGGGCCTGAGATCTGTAAAGGAACCCTTTGAACCTGAACCATATAATGATGGCGGAGGAATAGCATGATGCGTTCAACATTTCGATTAACCTTACTGTTTAGCCTGCTCACGGCCCTCTCGCCGTTCACGATCATGGCAGCCGATGCCATTGAAGAAATTGTGGTCAAGGCCAGTTATCGAGAAACCACACTAGAAAATAATGACGGGAGTCTGATGATCCTTAGTGAGGAGCAATTAAAGGCAGAGCCAATGAAACATTTAGAACAGCTCTCATTTTTAGTTCCCAATTTAAATTTTGCTCTTAGTGACGGTCGTCCAAGATATTTTCAAATCAGAGGCATTGGTGAACAATCGGGTTACGAAGGGACGCCTAATTCATCCGTTGGGTTAATGATTGATGACATTGATTTCTCAGGTCAAGGTGGAATCTCTAGTAGTTTTGATATGGAACAGATTGAAGTGCATCGAGGACCTCAAGGTTCCCGTATGGGTGCCAATGCACTGGCTGGAATGATCTACATGAGATCGAAACAACCCACCGATGTTTTCGAAGGATTGTCCGAGTTAAGCTTGGGTTCTGATGGAGTGAGGTCAGTGGGTCTGGCGTTTGGAGGGCCGCTTCAGGATAACCCAGCAATTAAATATCGATTGTCAATTCGAAACGATGAGAGCGATGGATTTCGTAAAAATTCTTATCTCAATCGTGATGATACGACGGGTAAAGATGAGCTGACGGTTCGACTAAAATTAAACCATCAACCGAGCGAAGACACGGAATTGAACCTTCTGATTCAAAAATCTGATTTTGAAGCCCTGTCCGATTCATGGACAACCGATGGCAGTCTGAACACACTTTCTGACAAGCCAGGCTTTGATTCACAGGATTCTGATGCCTATGGTCTTCGAGTTCATCATCAAGGGAAAGACTTTTCCTTTCAAAGCCTCACCAGTGCAACGAGTGCCGATATCATTGTCAGTTATGATGCCGATTGGAGCAATCCCATTGCCAATGCTCCTTATACCTATGACTTCTTCTCGGAGACTCTTCGTTCACGACGATCATTCAATCAAGAGTTCAGAGTGCTTTCTAATCCTCTTGATTATTCCACCGATAAAACTTTTGCCTGGGTGGTTGGTGCGTATTATCTGGATTTAAATGAACGCAATGATATCACTGATTTAGGAACGTATATTAACCCGTTCAGCTCATGGCCCCCTTACATACAAAACGTGACCGGCACAAGAAACTATAGTTCTGAGAACAGCGCTTTGTTTGGAACATTTGATTATCTGCTGTCAGAAACACTGAGGGTCAGTTTCGGTTTGAGATGGGAGGATTGGGAGGCCCATTATGACGATACTTTTGGGGAACGCTTCAACCCCAGTGATCAGATGCTTGGGGGTAAATTATCTCTAATGAAAGAGTGGGGTAATGACACCAATCTCTATGCCAGCATTGGCAGAGGATACAAAGCTGGAGGCTTCAATCTTGGCACCGGTTTTACCAATCAACTCTATACGGATTCATTGATTTATGACCCCGAGTATTTATGGAACTATGAACTTGGAATTAATCGCCAATTTCCCAACTCTAATACCCGCGTTGATGCCGTGATTTTTTATTCTGATCGCAAAGATCAGCAGGTCATGGCGTCCACACAAATGGACCCAAACGATCCGAATACTTTTACCTTTTTGACTCAAAATGCAGCCAGTGGTGAGAATTATGGACTCGAGCTTTCCCTTCAATCGAATCCAACGGATTCACTCCAAGTGTTTGCTTCTCTGGGTTTATTGCAAACCGAGGTCAATAACTTTGATTCAACTAGCCAGCAGAACGGAAGAGGGCAAGCGCATGCACCTGAACAATCGTTTGCTGTTGGCATGAGGTGGTTTCCGAATGATTCAATCTATTTTGGGCTTGATCTAAACGGTAAGAGTGATTTTTATTACTCGGATTCACATGATAATCAATCGTCCTCATACACACTGGCCAATCTTGTGATGGGTTATCAGCAGGATCGTTGGAATTATGAAATTTGGGTTCGAAATCTCTTTGATGAATACTATTCATTAAGAGGTTTTTATTTTGGTAATGTGCCACCAAGTTTTCCCAGCACTCTCTTTGAGAGACAAGGGGATCCAAGACACCTAGGCATACTGATTCGTTATGAGTTTTGATTCATTGATTGATAACTTGGCAGAGATTACAGGCGTGATTTTCGCCATTGGTTATTTACTATTGGCAGTTCGGCAAATCATCTGGTGTTGGCTGGCCTGGATATTAAGTTCATTGTTGTATCTCTACGTCATGTTTGATGCCGGTCTTTATATGGAAGCTGCGCTGCAAATTTTCTATGTGGCCATGGGACTCTACGGATGGATGCAATGGAGTAAAGGCGGCACAGAGGAGCATCTTGTGGTTCGTCGATGGGGTTTGGGTAATCATTTATTTGCGGTATCCGTTATTTTAATCCTCACCCTATTATCCGGGGAGGTATTGTCGAATTACACCACAGCTGCCATGCCATTCATGGATGCGTTGACCACTTGGGGAGCCATAGTGACCACATATATGGTGGCGAAGAAATTAATTGAGAATTGGATCTATTGGTTTGTTATTGATTCGATCTCGATTTATTTATTTATATCCAGAGAACTGTATTTTACCGCCGTTCTGTTTTTTGTGTATTTGTTCATTATTATTTACGGTTATCGGTCTTGGAAACAAATGGAGTTAGCTCAAGGTGAATCTTCACATTAAAACGATAGAAGCCATTCCGCATTCGATTACTTTGGGGGAATGCTTAAAGAACGGTCCGGTGACCCAAGTGTTCACTGGCGTTTTTGAAGGAATCAAAGCGGTTATTCGTCTTGATTTACCTGTTTCACAAACACTGGGTTTGGATCGTTTTGGTGAAATTGAATTATTAAAATTCATGGAAGGATCGACTTTTACACCGAAGATACTTTTTGCTGCACCCGAGAACGGGGTATTAGTCTGGCAATACATTCCTGGAGAAACACTTGACGAAACATTTAACAAACCAAGAGAAATCACAAGTTTAATGGGGACTTTGTTGGCAGATCTTCATCAACTTAATGCACCAGCCAGCCAGCCTGTGTTTTCTTCTTTTATTAATCGTTATCGTGAGTTACTGTCTGCTGAAATGAATCATTCTATGATCCAAAAGGGCTTTTCATTATTTGACTCTATTGCCCACAATCAATTGCCAATGGTCCTGTCACACAACGATATTAACCCCGGTAATTTATTAATAGGCGAGAAACTTTTTATTATGGATTGGGAGTACGCAAGCTTGAATCATCCTTATTTTGATTTAGCAAGCAGCATAGAAAATCTTGCGATGAATGAACAGGAAATCAAAAAATTTATACAATCTTATGAGTCCAAAGGGGTTGCTGTGGATTATGAAGAACTGACTTTATGGAGAGAGTTTAGTCTTTATTTAAGCTTTTTTTGGCTTTTGATTATTAAGAAGTACGCTACAATATCTGAAAACGAAAAGGCTTGGATGGTCAATTTGGAAAATCGACTGGAATAAGCAAGAGGTTAAATTTATGGCAAAAGTAAAAACATTCGATTTTGACACGCTTTCAAATCATGCCGGTCAGCGACCTGATAAGGAGACCGGATCGAGAGCTGTTCCAATCTATCAAACAGCCTCCTATGTTTTTAGAGACTCAGATGCGGGTGCTGCAATGTTCAATATAGAGCGAGGCGGCCATGTTTATTCAAGAATCTCTAATCCCACCACCGCTGTCCTAGAAGAGCGAATTTCTGCACTGGAAGGCGGCGTCGGTGCCGTTGCCACCTCTAGTGGGCAAGCTGCTGTGTTTAACACCATAGCAACCTTAGTGGATCAAGGCGGACACATTGTTTCTTCGTATGCTCTTTATGGGGGCACTCATAATCTGATGGAATACACTTTACCGCGGTTTGGAATCACCACCACTTTTGTGGATCCAAATGATATCGAAGGCTTTAAGAAAGCCATTAGACCTGAGACCAGACTAATTTTCGGAGAAACTGTAGCGAATCCAAGAACCGAGGTATTAAATATTCCTGAAGTTTCTAAAATTGCACATGACCACCTCATCCCACTGGTTATCGATTCAACCACCACCACCCCTTATCTGATGAAACCCTTTGCATTGGGAGCCGATATTGTGGTGCATTCAGCCACAAAGTTTTTGAGTGGTCACGGGACTTCCATGGCTGGTTTAATTGTCGATGGCGGTACGTTTGATTGGGAATCAACAGATAAATTTCCACAAATGACAGAAAAATACGCAGGCTTTCATAACTTATCTTTTACTGAAGAATTTG
>CAYQEV010000061.1:0-6774 GCA_964416745.1 uncultured Woeseia sp. | reverse complement strand
AAATAGAATAATTTTTGAATGCTCTCACCTAAACCAACGCCAAATATTCCCCCGCTTCCTATAGCAATTAATGAATTGGTTAATTGATAACCAGCACCTAGTGCATCTTTCCATGGTTCAAGAAAACCTGCGAGCCGGCTCATTCTGTAAGGCTCAATATATATTAGAAGTGCAAAAGCAAGCCCTAAAATGATGATGAGTGCTAAAAAGTATCTTATTTTAAAGCCAGCAATAAAGAATAAGCCGGCAGTGACTGAAAGTATAATAACTGTTGAGCCAAAATCAGGTTGCCCTAAAAGCAGAAGGCAAGCGGGGATAATGAATATCATCGGTTTTACAAAACTCATAAAATCACTGGTTAAGGCTTCTTGCTGTCTATAGCAATAACCAGAAATATAAATTAAGAGCAGTAACCTCGCTGGATCTACCACTTGTATATTTGGTAAGGGACCTATCTTGATCCAGCGTGTTGCTCCGTTTGCTGTCACGCCTATATCAGGAATGAATACTATAGTAAGGAGTACAATCGCTAATATTGGCAGAAGAATTCCAAACTTTTCCCACATATGACTTGGAATTAGGAAAGTAATGAAACCGGCCGAAAGGCCTAATCCAATTGAGAAGAGTTGTTTATATACATAACCGTAGGGATCTCCGAGATTCTTAACTGCGATTGGCATTGAAGCTGAAGCTAACATTACCAATCCACCTATTAATAGAACAACTGTGGCTATGACAAATAAATGATCTATGCCACTAAAAAGATGGGTGTGCCTTCTATCTGAAACCAAAATTTATCCTCGGAAAATAGTTTTTCTTCTTTTCATCGAATCTTAAGACTAGATAACCCTATTAACACTAAAAAAACAGTAATAATCCAAAAACGAACAATGACCTTAGGTTCTGCCCAGCCTTTTAATTCAAAATGATGGTGAATAGGTGCCATATTAAATATTCTCTTACCTCTTATTTTGTAGGAACCAACTTGTAAAATTACTGAGAGTGTTTCTACAATGAAAACTCCTCCCATGATTGCTAGCACTAGTTCTTGCTTAACAATGACTGAAATTAAACCCAAAGTTCCCCCTAAAGAAATAGCACCAACATCACCCATAAAGACTTGGGCTGGATAAGTGTTAAACCATAAAAACCCTAATCCTGCTCCAGAAATAGCACAACATATTACAAAAACTTCGCCCGCTTCTCTTAGGAATGGCAGATCTAAATAAGAAGAAAAATTTATATTGCCAGTGACATAAGCAAAAATACCCAACGCAATGGAAATCATCACCACTGGCATAATAGCAAGGCCATCAAGGCCATCGGTAAGATTAACAGCATTACTAGAACCAACAATTACAAAGATAGCAAAAGGTAAAAATACCCACCCAAGATCCAATCTAATATTATTTGTAAAAGGTATAAGTAAGTCTGTGGCAATAGGCTCAATAGAACCATAAAATAGATAGTTTACAGCCCCATAAGCAACACCTATTTGCATGAGAAACTTGAGCGAGGCACTCAAACCATTTTTATTGCCTTTTAACTTTATATAATCATCAATAAAACCAATAAGACCAAACAGCAGCATGCTAAAAAAAATGGTAAGAATATAGCTATTGGTAAGATCGCTCCATATCAATGTGCTCACTGATACAGAAAGTAAAATCAGAATGCCTCCCATTGTTGGTGTGCCTTTTTTCTTGGAATGTGTTATTGGCCCATCGTCTCTGATGGATTCACCAATATCATTGCCTTCCAACAGGTTAATTAGCCTAGGCCCAAAGACAAATGAAATAACTAAAGCGGTCAAGGCACTCAAAATTCCACGAGTGGTAATATATGTGAAGGCATTAAATGCAGAAAAAATTTCAATCAACTGATCTGAGAAAAATAAAAACAACTTTTGTTACCTCAATAGATTTAATTCATGGGTTATCAAGAATCATTAATTGTACCAGAGATATTTATTATATTTTATCTGGTGCAATCCCCAACAATCTTAGTGTTCTCGATGCAATTGAAGCAAATATTGGAGCTGCAACCTGACCCCCATAATACTCCGTTCCTTGTGGCTGATTAACAATGACTGCAACAACTATTCTAGGGTCAGAGATAGGGGCAATACCAACAAAAATAGCATTATGAGCATCTTGTGAATAATTCGCTGCAGCAATTTGTGCAGTGCCTGTTTTCCCACCAACACGATAACCATTAATTTGTGCTCTAACAGCAGACCTTTCCACAACTTGCTCAAGCATCAATAAAAGTGTCTGAGATGTTTGCTCAGACAATACTCTATTGCTTGTAGCTATTTCATCAATTCGCTCTAGTGAAATATTATTCTTAACCCCACCATTGGCTATTGTTGCATAAGCATTTGCCAGCTGAATTAAATTAACATCAACGTTATAACCAAAAGCTAAAGAAGCACGCATGCCATCTCTCCAGCGTTGATATGAGCTGTCTAAAGTCCCCGAGGTTTCTCCAGGGAAGCCGGAGGCAGTTGCTTGACCAATGCCTAATTTTGACAGAATATCATAAAATAATTCTGGATCAGTTGATAAGGAAACCTTTGATGCTCCAACATTACTCGATTTAATCAATATCTCGCCTAGGCTAAGTGGTCCATAATATCTTGGGTCCTTAATTTCTCTTGAGCCAATTGAATAAGGAAGGGTGTCAATCGTATCTAATGAATTAAAAATTTCATGCTCAAGAGCAGTGGCAATAATTAAGGTTTTAAACGTTGACCCGGGTTCAAATTTATCTGTGAGAGCTCGATTCTTATAAAACTTGGGTAATCTAAGTTCGAGATTACTCATGTCTGCAGAAGGATTATTCACAATTGCTAGTACCTCACCAGTTTTAATGTCTAAAACGACTGCAGAAGCTTCTTTTGCTTGGAAGCGATTCACTCCTTCGCTAAGAGCAGCATGAGCTATATATTGAATCCTAACGTCTATACTCGTATGAAAATCCTTCCCCTGTTTAGCTGACTTAATGATTTCAATGTCTTCAATAGTATTTAAGCCAATATCAGTAATCGCTTTCTTTTTGCCATCTTGTCCTGACAGATAATCATTTAGAGCATACTCTAAGCCCTCTTGACCTTGATCATTGTTATCGTTGAATCCTATGATCTGTGTTGTCACCTCAGCATTTGGATTAAACCTTTTATAAGCCTTCTCTAACCAAAAATAATTACTTTTTTTTAAGCGGCCAATTAAAGCTATTTGATCTTTGTCTAACTCTCTGGAAAGGATAAAATATCTTCTAGATGACCTTTTCTTTATCTCTTGATCAAGTAAAGAATGATTAATTTTTAACGCTGAAGCCAAAGACTTAGACAACTCTTGGTATCGGCTTGAAGACAAAAATATCTTTGGATCCACCACCAAATTACTAACTGGGATACTGACAGCTAAAGGGTTAGCATTTCGATCGTATATAGTGCCTCGACTTGATGGAATGATAAGAGTTTTTATGTGTTTCTTGTCTCCTTCAGCGTTTAAAAAATCAGACTCAATATACTGAAGGTAGAATGATCTAGATAGAAGAATAACGATTAGAGCAATCAGAATAACGCTCAAAAAAATAAATCGGTTCCTAATAAGCCTTAAATTATTACTGCTTATCTTCATTGATTAATAATACTTTTATTTTTGAAGAATCTGGTAATTGCATTGATGCCTTTTCATTAGCTTCCTTTTCTAAACTCATTCCAGATGAAAGTTCTGAGAGATCCAAACGAAGCTCCTTCCATTCAATTTCAAGCCGATCCTTTTGTTTGACTAATAATTGATATTGCTTAAATAGCTCTCTATTTTTGTAATGTAGATCTATTTCATAAGTTGCAGTAATAACAACCATTAAAAACCAGAATAAAGGCCACTTGTACCAATTGTGCACTTCTTTCATTTTATTTTTTCAGCAGCCCTTAATATTGCACTCCGTGCTCTTGGATTGACTTTGATCTCCTCATCTGAAGGTTTTATTTTCTTTAATATTACTTTTAATCTAGATGTGTCCTCAAGGTTTGGCAACTTGGACAAATTTGGATCTATCCTAGAATTATCTCTAAAAAAGCGTTTAACAATTCGGTCTTCCAGTGAATGAAAGCTAATAATAACGATTCTTCCACCAGGCTTAAGATACTCTAAACTAAAATCTAATAATGATCTCAGCTCCTCAAGTTCATCATTAATATGTATTCTAATAGCTTGAAATGTTTTAGTGGCTGGGTGCTTCTTTTCTTTTTTCTTAGAATATTTTTTTAATTGATAAATAAGATCAGCAAACTCTAAGGTGCTGCTAATTGGTCTAATACTTCTTTGTTCTATTATTGCTTTTGCAATTTTTCTTGAGTACGACTCTTCCCCATACTTCCAAATTACATCTGAAATCTCATCTTCAGCTGCTGTATTAATCCAATCTTTAGCTGAAATCCCAGTTGATTGATCCATTCTCATATCTAACTCCGCATCTTTCTTAAAACTAAAACCTCTGTCTTTAGAGTCTAATTGATGTGATGAGACACCTAAATCAGCAATGATTCCATCAAATGCAAATGAGTGATCCAATTGGTCTATTTCTTGTCTCAGGCCTTTAAAATTAGTTTTAATAATAGTAAGTCGAGGGTCAGAAAATTCAGATTTAAGATAAGCAATTGAGTCTTGATCTCTGTCAGCTGCTATGAGGTGCCCTCGATTACCTAAACTTTCTAAAATTAATTGCATGTGACCTCCAAATCCAGCTGTAGTGTCTAGATATAAACCCTTTGAAGCGGTCATCAGTACCTTTGTGGATTCTTTAGCAAGGACAGGGACATGGAATGCATTCAACATAGCTAAAGAATTTAGATTTTATAAAATAGATAATGCCTAAGATTAGGCATCCTGTCTTTTCAAGAATTGAGGGACATCAAGTATTTCTAATTCTTCATGTTTCCTAATAATCTTTTCTTCCTTATTTTCAAATAGATCCTTAGTCTCTCTTAATGGGTTTCTTTCAGTTATAGGTCTATCAAGATTACTAAAATTAGTTTTATCCACGATCTTATTCTTGGATTGTCTTTCGCCTAAACCAGTGGCAACGATAGTGACTCTAATTGAATCATTCATATTCTTCGAAATAGCAGTACCAACTATAACCTTAGCCTTATCTGAAGCATAACTTTTGACTATCCCACCAATTTCATCAAATTCTGATATTTCGAGATCTTCATCTGCTGTAACATTGAGTAAAATTCCTTGAGCTCCTTCCAAATCAATATCTTCCAGTAAAGGGCTATTCACTGCCTCTTCAATTGCTCTCCGGCCCCGATCTGGTCCAGAAGCAACTGCAGACCCCATAATTCCTCTCCCTTTATCACTCATAACTTTCTTAACATCTGCAAAATCAAGATTCATTAGACCTGGAACAGTGATGAGTTCAACAATACCTTGTACAGAATTTAATAAAACATCATTCGCAGCCTCAAAAGCATTGACTAGGGTAATTTTCTTACCCAAAGATTGTAATTTATCATTAGGTATTATGATGAGAGAGTCGACATGTTTCTCTAATTCTTTTATGCCTTCTTCTGCATATTGAGCTCTTAAATCACCTTCCCAATTGAAAGGTTTGGTCACTACGGCAACTGTCAGTATCCCTAACTCTTTTGCGATCTCAGCTATAACAGGACTTGCTCCAGTCCCTGTGCCTCCTCCAAAACCTGCTGTAATAAATAGCATATCTGTTTCAGATATTGCATTTGCTATTGTTTCCTTGCTTTCTTTTGCTGATTCACTGCCTATACCTGGGTCCATACCAGCACCTAAACCTTTGGTGGTATCTATTCCTATTTGTATCTTTGTGGCGACATGGGATTGTGCTAAATCTTGAGCATCTGTATTAGCACATAAAAAATCGACACCTTCCATCCCCTTAGAGATCATATGACCGACGGCATTGCCTCCGCTTCCACCGACTCCAATCACCTTTATATTGGCTTTCTGATCAGCTGTATCATCTATTACAAAAGCAAAATCTACCATCATTTCTCCTGATTTCTATATTGACAACGTCTCAAAATCTTTAGGTAAGGAAAATTTTTCTTTCTGTAACCATTTCTCTCGAGACTTGGTCCATGTAAAATAATCCCAGATTTCAAAACGCTTACCCTGACCTATGAACATTGCTTCTTTATTAATTTTTGAAAATTCTCTTAGCTCTGAAGGAATTAAAATTCTTGATGAAGAATCTATTTCTATTTCAACTGCATGACCTACAAGTAATCTTTGTAGTTTCCTACTGGAATTATCAAGGCTTGGCAATTTCATTATTTTCTCTTCTATTTTTAACCAATGGTTTAATGGATATAATAAAAGACAGTGATCTAGATCTATTGTGCAAATCAGTTCGTTCTTAGAAATTTTAATTAATTCTTTTCTATATTTTGTAGGAATCGAAACCCGACCCTTAGCATCAAGACTAATTTTATTTAAACCTCTAAACATCATATATAACAATAGGATCACAGTAAATATCCCACTTTTTACCACTTCAATACACTATAGTTTATTAGTAAATTATGTCAACCGAAAGATGATTGGAAAATCGTTCTGAGTAGAGAAAAGGAGTTGGTCTATAAGCCGGGTTCTGTCTTGGACAATCATTCATCTGGGATGCCTGTCACCAAGCACCTCTAGCAACCTACCCTAGAGCGATTACGGGTTATCATAGCTCTTCTATTTGGTTTTGCTCTCGATGGGGTTTGCAATGCCATAAATG
>CAYQEV010000060.1:0-7013 GCA_964416745.1 uncultured Woeseia sp. | reverse complement strand
ACCCGCCATCAATGATTATTGCTAAACGCTGGATAAAAGATAACCTGGTTCTTATCGGTGATGCTTGCCACGGACTTCACCCTGGCAGAAGTCAAGGAATGAACACCACAATTAAATGCATAGATCAATTGGTTAAGCTATTACCGAAAAACATTGATTTCAATAAACAACAAGTCACTAAGGCATTAAAGCTTTATCAGAACATAATGAAAGGCGAAATTAATCATTTACTGGAATCAAATCATAAAATGGGACTTGCTATGGATAAATTTGATAGGAAGTCAAAAGTTGCAGAAATTAATAAGTACATTGGTCTTGAAAATGATCAAGAAAAAGGTCTCACTTATCGAATGAACTCTGCAGGATATGGGGTTAACTGATGATTGAGATAATTAGCTAATGGAGAAAACCTTACATAAAGACCTATACTTTGAACCTGATTGGTTCAAAAAAGAATGTGAGAATATTTTCCATAAAGAATGGTTCTGTTGTGGTCGAGAGGAAGATATACCTGATATTGGAAATTACAAAGTCATTAATATAGGTGAAGAGAGTATTTTTCTTTTAAGATCAAACGATCAAAAAATTCGAGCTTTTTTCAATTTTTGCAAACACAGAGGATGCCAACTTTTAGAAGAAGGCACGGAAGGGCGCTTAAAAAGAAATATTATATGTCCATATCATTCATGGACATATAATTTTGACGGATCTATTGCTAAAACACCTCATCTTGATGTTGATTTAGATAATAAAAAATTCCATCTAAATCAGGTCAAACTAGATACCTGGGGAGGCTTTATTTTTCTGAATCTGGGTGGAGAGGGCCATCTAGATAAACAAATTGGAAACATAAAAGAACAATTTAAACGTTATCCCTTGGACGAGCTCTTGTCTTCTTCTAAATACAACTATTCAGTTCAATCCAATTGGAAAGTGATAATCGAAAATTATAACGAATGCTATCATTGTGCAGGCATTCATCCTGAACTGTGTCAAGTTGTACCAGCGTTCAAAGAAAACGGGGGCTCAAGCCTAAATTGGGAGACAGGCATTCCACAAAGAGAAGGTACCAACACATTCACTTTTACAGGTACTACTAATAGGCCACCATTCCCAGGCCTTAATGATGATGAAAAAGAAAAACATTTTGGACAAGCCATTTATCCTAACCTACTGATCAGTTTATCTATGGACCATGTAGCAGCATTTATAGTTTCACCTGAAGGCCCAGATAGGACCTCAATTGACTGTAGAATTCTCTTCCATCCTGAATCAACAAGCATGAAAGATTTTGATCCATCTGATGCAGCAGAATTTTGGCATATGATCAATAAACAAGACTGGAACATATGTGAAAAAGTACAAAAAGGGATGAATTCATCTGCCTTTGAGTACGGTTTTTATGGGGAAATGGAAGATGAGAATTTAGACATAAGAAAATATATCTCTGAAAAATTGGACATCACTTTTGATTAATACATCCAATCCCACAAATATCCGATGGCGAGTCCTATTCATCACACTTGTGCTTGGATATATTGCTTATGTATTTAGGGGCAATCTTTCGGTCATTGGTAAATTTTTGATGGATGACACAGGCATCTCACAGATAGAGCTCGGTTGGCTTCTCTCCTCATTTTTGTGGGGCTATACACTCTTTCAGTTCCCCGGAGGTTTACTCTCAGAGAAAATAGGGCCTAAAAGTACACTTGTTCTATGTACACTGGGTTGCACTGTAATCACAATAATTTCTGGTTTAATTGTAATAGGTGGTTTCTCATTAGCTTTAATGATCCCACTCTTATTCATCTGTCGCTTCTTACTAGGAGTATTCCAAGGTCCTCTATTTCCTGCCATGGCAGGAGGAGTTATAGCAAGATGGTTTCCTTCCGGTTCTTGGGCGCTTCCCAATGGAATGAACTCCACAGCACTTGCATTGGGATCAGCATCAACACCGCCGCTAATTGTTATTTTAGCTCAATATTTTGGTTGGCAATCGACATTTTTTTTGATCTCGATATTGGGTCTAATCGGTTCCCTAATATGGTGGAAATATTCAACAAACTGGCCTAAAGAACATCCCGACATCAATCAGAAAGAATTGGAATTAATAGGTCAGTCTGAGTTCAATAACAATCAGATATCTTGGTCACTGGTTAAGGAAGTACTCGCTGATAAGAATGTCTTATTCGCTGCACTGGGCTATATGTCAATGAATTATGTTTTCTTTATATTCTATTCTTGGATTTTTATTTATTTCGTTAATATTAGGGGCTTCAGTGTTTTAGAAGGTAGTTTTCTTGCAAGTTTACCATTTCTTATGGGGGCAATAGGTGCCACTTTAGGTGGTTACCTATGCGATAAACTGCAACAGAGCTATGGTGTAAAATGGGGGCATAGGATTCCTATTATTATTGGTCTGGTTCCATCTGCTGGTTTCTTGCTCTTTGGCTCAATCACTGAAAATCCCTATCTGGCAGTTCTTTCTTTGTCTCTTTGTTATGGCTTTATTGAATTAACAGAAGGACCATTCTGGTCGGCCATAGGTTTTGTTTCAAAAAAACCTCAAGCTGCAGGTGGAATTCTCAATACAGGTGGAAATTTAGGTGGAGTATTAGCAACCCCACTAATCCCGATAATGGCAGATCAATTTGGCTGGATGATAGCTCTAAATAGTGGGGTGTTTTTTGCTCTATTGGGTGTCTTTTCCTTTATGCAAATTAAGTTTAAATAATTGCAATCACTACTTAAAAACGAGAAACTTTTAGTATGAGTATTAACCCAAGATACAAAGTCTTATTTGACCCTATAAAGATAGGACCAAAGACAGCAAAAAATAGGTTCTACCAAGTCCCTCATGCTATGGGTTCAGGTAATGATATGCCTAATACAAGAGCTGCTCAAAGAGGAATTAAAGCCGAGGGCGGCTGGAGTGTCATTAACACAGGCTATTGTTCTATTCACCCTAGTTCAGATGATAGACCTCTTCCGTTTGCAAGGTTATGGTCTGATAAAGATATTGCTTCCCATGTCCCTATGGTAGAGGCAGTGCATGAACATGATGCCCTTGCTGGTATTGAATTCTTTCATGGTGGAGCTTATACAGCTAACAGACATACACGAATGCCTCCAATCTCTCCATCCGGAATACAAGAGAAAGTCAGTGAACTTATGGACATGCATCTTACAGCACCAAAAGTCATGGATAAGAGAGATATTAAAGATCTAATTCAATGGCATTTGGATGCAACCGAGCGAGCCATCCAAGCTGGTTTTGATATCATATATTGTTATGCAGGAATGGGTTTTTTACCCTATCATTTTCTACACCCCACATTCAACAATCGATCGGATGAATACGGGGGAAGTCTAGAAAATCGTTCCAGGTTAATGAGGGAACTGATAACTGAGATGAAAGCAGTTGCCGGTGATAAAGCTGCAATTGCTGTTCGAATCTCGACCGATGAGTTACTAAGCTTTAAAAGTGAATCGAGTAAGAGCGAAGCTCATGAATTTTTTGAGTTAAATGGTGAATTACCTGATCTATGGGATATAAAATTATCAAAATGGTCTAAAGAATGCCCAAGTAGTAGATTTTCAGAACCTGGTCACATGGAGCCTTACAACGGTTTTGTAAAACAACTTACTTCTAAGCCTGTTGTAGGAGTGGGATGGTTTACTTCACCTGATAACATGGTTAGCCAGATTAATAGAGGGATTCTTGATTTTGTTGGCTCAGCAAGAGCATCAATAGCTGATCCATTCCTTCCTAATAAAATATTGGAAGGTAATGAGGACGATATCAGAGAATGCATTGGCTGTAATATCTGTGCCTCATGTTACAACCAGGGCATACCCGTTAGGTGCACACAAAATCCATCGATGGGTGAAGAGTGGAGAAGAGGCTGGCACCCAGAAAGAATAAAACCCAAATCTTCTGATAATTCAGTTCTAGTTATTGGAGGAGGGCCAGCTGGGTTGGAAGCAACTTTATCGCTGGCTAGAAGAGGGTATTCAGTTGCCATTGCTGATTCAGAAAAAGAACTGGGAGGACGAATCAATAAAGAGTCAATGCTTCCTGGAATGTCTCCATATAAAAGAGTAACCGATTATCGAGTGAGTCAAATTAATCAATTGGATAATGTTGATGTCTACCTAGAAAATACATTGAACCCGGATGATGTTTTGACATTGGGATTCGATCATGTAGTAACAGCTACAGGTTCGTCGTGGCAACCCTCAATCATGGATGAAAAAACAGCCCCTACAGCCATCACTAAAACGAACAGTATTTTCACTCCAGAGGATGTGCTTAATGGTTGTGAGCTAAAATCACCGGTGCTAATATTCGATTTTGATTATTATTATATGGGCGGTCTTTTGGCTGAATATATAAAAGATTTAGACCATGAAGTAACTATTATCACGCCCTTTGAAAAAGTTTCTCCTTGGAGTTTTAATAGTAATGAAGTCACTGAAATTAAACTAAAACTGTTAGAAAAAGATATTAAAGTTATCACTGATCATCGGATTATAGAAATCGAAGAATCATTGGTTAGAGTCAATCACCAGGTGACCAATAAGCAGAAAGATATTGCCAGAGGTTCACTTGTACTCGTGGGCCATAGAAAACAAAACGATTCGCTTTATAAATCACTTAATTCAAACCAAGAAGCTTTAAAAGAATCAGGAATCAAATCGCTCCAAAATATTGGCGACTCTAATGCACCAGGTGCAGTTGTTCATGCTGTCTATGCCGGTCACCTTTATGCCAATACATTTGATCAAGAAGATGATAATTCTAGCAATGAATTCAAGCTTGAGTACCCTGTAATTCAGTAATTAATAATATAAAATTAATAATCGGAGAATTTTTTTATGAAAGGAGATATGCAACGTTGGACGCCAAATGTAGCCTCAATTATTGAGCATGCAAAAGAGTTACATCCAACTACCGAAATTGTCAGCAGAATGATATCTGGTGAAATTCACAGAACAAATTATGGAGAAGTCTGTATAAGAGCAAGAAAACTTGCCTCAGCTTTAGAGAAAGACGGCTATAAGAAAGGTGATGTTCTGGCAACTTTAGCGCTTAATACTTTTAGACATCTAGAAATGTATTTTGGTATTTCTGGGATGGGCGCAATCACCCATACGTTAAACTTCAGGCTGCATCCTGAGCAAGCAGTTTATATCATCAACCATGCCGAAGATAAAATAATATTCTGTGAGCTGCCTTTCATACCAATCCTAGAAGGATTAAAAGATCAACTAAAAACTGTTGAGAAATATGTAATTCTTTGTAATGAGACTGAGTTACCTGAAACAACTCTAGGCAATGCAATCTCATACGAAGAGTACATTAAAGATGGCGATGAGGATTATAAATGGCCTGAACTGGAAGACGATGCCGCTTGTGCTCTTTGTTATACCTCTGGAACCACTGGAAACCCTAAAGGCGTGCTCTACTCTCATAAATCTAATATTTATCATGCAACCTCTGCATATTCAGCGCTTACTATTGATCGAGATGACTGTATATTAATGGTCGTCCCAATGTTTCATGTCTTAGCTTGGGGAATCCCATATTTTGGCCCAATGACCGGAAATAAACTAGTGATGCCAGGAATAGGAATGGAAGGTGAATCACTCTATGAGCTTATAGATCAAGAAGAAGTTAACAGCACTTTTGGTGTTCCCACGGTGTGGATGCAACTGTTGGCTTATTGTCGAGAACATAAGAAAGTCTTAAGTTCAGTTAAGAATACCATCATCGGTGGATCAGCTTTATCTCTTGCGATGCTTAAAGAGTTTGATGAAGTTCATGATGTCAATGTTATCCATGCTTGGGGAATGACTGAGATGAGCCCATTAGGAACCACAAATCTCCCGACTAAAGAAATGGAAGCAATGAGTAAAGAGGAAAAATACACACTGCAACTCAAGCAGGGAAGGCCTGTTTTTGGTGTGGAGCTTAAAATCATAGATGACTCTGGCAATGACCTACCTAACGATGGAGAAGCTTATGGGCATCTGATGGTTAGAGGCCCCTGGATCCTTCAAAAATATTTTAAAGCAGAGAAAGACGCTGTAGATGATGAAGGGTGGTTTGATACCGGTGATATATCAAGTATCGATAAAGACGGGTATATGACTATTGTCGATAGAGCAAAAGATGTAATCAAGACCGGTGGAGAATGGATTAGCTCAATAGATCTAGAAAATGCTGCTGTTGGTCACCCAGAAATAGCAGAAGCATGCGTGGTAGGCGTCCCTCATCCAAAATGGGATGAAAGGCCAATTATGTTTGTTGTAACAAATTCTGGTGACGACATTGATAAAAATAGCATTCTAGAGTTTCTTTCTTCAAAAGTGGCTAAATGGTGGATACCCGATGAAATAATTTTCCTGAAAGAACTGCCTCATGGTGCCACTGGTAAACTTCTCAAATTTGATTTAAGAGAAGAATATAAGAATTTATTAATTGATAAACAATAAGATGATGATCTCAATAATTCTTTGAAGTATTTTTAAGACTATGACAAATAATTATGCACTTATTACTGGCGGTTCCTCAGGAATTGGTTATGAAATTGCCAAGAATTTAGCTGGACGAGGATATAACATTCTTTTGATTTCAAGGAATGAGAAAAACCTACAGGACTGCTGTAATAAACTTTCAGATGAATTTAATGTATCTGTGGATTACATTTCGAGCGATCTAGCAAACAAAAACTCGGTGACTGATATTTACGAAACATCAAAACAAAGAGGGTATAACATAGAGATATTGGTAAATAATGCTGGTTATGGAATAGCAACCCCATTTCATGTCACCTCTATAGAAGATGAAGAAAACTTCATTCGTGTTTTAGGAACCTCAGTGATCACTCTTACCAAGCTATTCGTCAAAGATATGATTAAACAGAAAAGTGGTAAAATCATGATTGTTTCATCTGTAGCAGCATTTGCACCACCTTCTGCAATTCAGGTTCTCTATGGACCTATTAAAA
>CAYQEV010000059.1:0-7295 GCA_964416745.1 uncultured Woeseia sp. | reverse complement strand
TCGTTTAACTTTCACTCTTGAGTTGTAGCCTTCAACGGAAAGAATATAGCCCCCAAACATGCCTGCTTCTATTTTCACTTTAGGATTATTCATAGAAACCTTGAGAAAGCCATTGCCTGATTGTTTCCATATCTGGTTATTCTCTAGTCGAAATTCAGTCTCGCCGGTCCAACCATTAAATTTGCCAACAATCCTTGAGTTAATTTCATTGGAGTCCTCTCTAGTAACTTTTCCAAAATCATCCGAAGATTCATTAACATTATCAGATTCATTTGCAACTGGAGAATCAGTACTAGTTTCTTCAGTTGTGGTCTTTTGTTCCTCTTGTTTGACTGCATTGTCTCTAGACCGTCGCTGGAATATATTCCTGCGTTTAGTTTGATTTGAAGGCTGTGCTGACCTTACTTCTGGCTCCTTTGACAATCTGTCATAACACTGTAAGCGAATTAAAGAGACTGTAATTTCAGAACATTTCTTTAATTCTTCATCCAATGTTTGTGCACCAATGGCGTCTGGTTTAATAACCAAGCAATAGCATATTGCAATCGATATAAGAAATTTGGTTTGTTTGTTCATCTAATTAATTTAAATTTTTTTTCAATCATACAGTGACTTAAAAGCAGTGCAATCAAAAAGTGAAGGAACTTTTTATTAACTGGTGAAACATTGAATAATGTTGTGCGCATACAACATTAGCAACTAATTTTGAATGAAATCATTTATTTGCAAGCTTTGGTTGCTCCTGCTTGATTGTAATTTTAACTTGCACAATAGCCTTAGATGCCCGAGAATAAATATAGATAAGAGGTAAATCATTGAGATCTACAATAATAGATTGCGTGATTTACTTTCTACACGTGTTTTTTACAGAATTAGGAGATAAATTTAATGAAGATCAACCTATTGGAAAAAGTAACGGGATTTATTGTTACTTTAAGTGTTACCGCCTTAGTTATTACAATGCCTGTTATGTCTCAGGATGATGATGAAGATGCAGCCGAATTAGGCGCAATTGAAATCACAGGATCACGTCTAAAGCAGACAGATATTGAAACTGCTCGACCCGTGACAGTTATTACTCGTGAGGAAATTGAGTTGTCTGGTTTTGAAACTGTTGCACAAGTGCTACAGAATACGCCGTATAACTCTTTTGGTTCTTTTCGAGAAACTTCTGGCTATGCCAACGGACAAGCAGTTGTTAATGAAGTGTCATTAAGAGGACTGGGATCACAAAGAACCTTGCTCTTACTTGATGGAAGAAGAGTCATCGGAACTGGAGGTTCTGGTGGTGCTGCCAATGACTTAAACCAAATACCACTTGCCATTATTGAACGAATCGACATTCTGAGAGACGGTGCGTCAGCAATTTACGGCTCGGATGCTATTGGTGGAGTAATAAATATTATTACTCGTAAAGACTTTGACGGAATGAATCTTTCGGTGACAGCAGGTAAGCCTGATACTCCAGGAGGTGAATACACAGCAGCGACAATTACTGGAGGTGCATCAAATTCTAAAGGGAATGTTTTCTTCACGATACAACACTATGGTCAAAGACCAATGTATTGGAATCAAACAGAATGGGATCATGCCTATGACTATGAATCATATTCTTCATTTGGTTTCCCGGGTACTTTTTACTCGCCTTATTTCGGTTATGTTCCTGATTCTAGATGTCCCGATGTACCAGTAGGTGGTGAAGGCCTTTACGGTCAACCATCAGACGATGGCACAAATTCAAATCCGGATTACCCGAATTCTTACGATTGGTTCCCTTATACGGCTTATGGCCCTCCATACGATACATGGGGTTTCTGCGGCTATGATTACGCACAAGATATCATTGCGGTTCCAAGAGCCAAAAGAAATGCAATGCTCATGAAATCCTCATACGATATTACGCCTGATGTCACCATGAACACTGTGTTAATGATTTCTCAAACCGATGCTGATTCTCGATACGCAGGTACACCAGTCACCGGTCCTTATCCTACTATGCAAGCTGATAACCCGAACCATCCTTTGATAGGTATGGGCTACGACTGCACGGCTATGGATTGCCTGGCTGCAACCGTCTTTATAAGAACAGTTCCAAACGGCACCAGAGATAATAATGTGGTTTCAAATTCACAAGACTTAAGAGTTGGTTTTGAAGGTATTTTTGATGCCCTGGGTGGAATAAATTGGGAAGTTAACACTCAAGTGATGACTAATGATATTGATAACATGACCATTAACTTGGTGAATAAGCCATTGCTTCAACAAGCAATCAATAATGGCGAACTAGATATTTTTGGTGTCCATGGCACATCTTTAGATGCCTTAGCTCCCGTTATGCAACAATTTAATCACACTAAAACGTATGCGGCTGATCTGAAATCAATGCAAGTAGACTATATTATGACTTTTGATATTGGAGAATTAGCTGGTGGAGCAATTGGTATGGTTCTTGGTGCTGAATACAATCATCTGTCTTTTAGTCAGGTTAATGACCCAGCATCAAAAGCACAATTGATTGCAGGTACAGCAGGTGGAGATAATGTTAACGCTGATCGAAGTAGAAAATCAGTATTCTTTGAACTTGGATTACCTTTCACAGAAAAGCTTGAATTAAGCTTAGCAGGTCGTTCTGACAGCTATAGCAGTAAAGGGATTGGTAACAATTTCTCACCACAAGTCACCTTTGCTTATCGACCCCTTGATTGGATTGTATTGAGAGGTACCTACGGTGAAGGGTTCCGCGTGGCTGCAATGACCCAATTGTATGGTGAGCGCTCAGAAAGCTACCCATCTGGTATTGATGTTGTGGGTTGTGCAAGCGGTAAAGGGTTTTGCGGTTCAACACAATATAGAACGCTTTACGGTGGAAACCCTGATTTGAAGCCTGAGCTATCTACTCACTGGACCTACGGTATTGTTCTGGCGCCACTGCCAGAGTTGACCATATCAGCCGGTTTTTGGCACACCGACTTTACTGATCTAATTTCAACCTCAAGCATCCAACGTGAATTCAATGCTGAGGCAGCTGGTGATGTGAATTATGTTGTCCGTTGTCCAGTTGGTGGAAGAGGAGATGGAAGCTGCCCAGATGGACAAGTTGACTATATCTCGCTCCAAGTTAATAACTTTGCAGGGGTTGAATCAGAAGGTCTTGATTTCGACATTACCTATGTTTTAGATACAGAATCAATGGGTCGATTCGACATCGGTCTTGAAGCAGCAAAATACACTAAATACATTGTTCAATCTTACCCAGAAAGTCCGTTGATTGAGTATCAAGGTGAATTGGGTTTACCTAGTCTTAGAATGACTCCACATGTCTATTGGGGTAAAGGCGATTGGGGTGCGGCTCTAACCGGTTACTATGTTGCTAGTCAAGAACAGGATATCGGTGGAACTACTTATGCAGTCGGTAGCCATATGGAAGTGGGTCTGCAAGTCTCGTATCAACTTCCATGGGATGCATCGATTGTGGTTGGTGCCTCTAACTTGTTGAATGAAGGTCCGGAAGTGAATGGCGATGCCTACGGTTGGTATCCTTTTGATTATGGTCTTTATGATGTAAGAGGCAGATTAGTCTATATTCGATACAACCAAAGCCTATAATCAGTAACACAAATGAATCAAAGAACAGAGCGGGTCAAGGCCCGCTCTTTTTTTATCTCAAGGGCTAACTTTTTTGCCTTATTAATCTGCTTGATGCTCATTCTCTGCTTCAAATCAAGTAACATCTTTTGAGCATAGCCGGTGGCCATAATTTCACCCACTTGCTCCAATCGTGATAGATGTTTACATTGAGGTATGGTCTGATCAAGGTTTTCTCGTTCATCTTTGTAGCGTTTTTCAATAGCTTGTAATTGTTGCTTGTCTATCTTTTCAGCGGCTATCAATATCCAAGCATAGGCTTTGACCATATTCTTCTTTACCCCTTTAGCATCACGATAGGATAACCCTACACCGATTTGTGATCTTGTGTGACCCTCTAATGCTGCCTGCTGATAGTATTGAAATGCCTTTTCATAGTCTTTTCGAACACCCGTGCCGTATCGGTATTGTCTTGCTAAACCATTAACACCGTCCAGGTTTTCTTGTGCGGCTGCCTTCTCATACCAAACTTTGGCTTTTTTAGCATTCATCGGAATCACTACCCCGTTCATATACATCTCAGCGATTGCCAATTCAGCCTTACTGTAACCTTGTTCTGCTGCTTGTTTAACCCAGTAGAACGATTGTTTATAGTTTTTTCTGAAATCCCCATGATTGATTCCTGAAAGCATCATGCTCAAAGCAGTCTGTGCTTTTGGGTCGCCTTGTTCTGCATCTACTGTACAAACCTCAAGTGCCTCAATACATTGATTATTTGATATTAAATTAAGGCAGGCTGAATCCGTCTCATTCGCATAAGATTGGATCTGGCTAAAAATAAGAGATAAAAATAAAATGACTTTGAAATAAACCATCTGCAAATACTATAGAATTTTATTTCTCTTAACTAGATCTTTAGTGATTTTTTAGATAAAGTTCTTACCCTAGAGATTCAAAAGGACATAGATTTATGAGATACATAATACCCATATTGACGCTTATTTTAAGCCCTGCTGCGTTTGCAGTTGACAAGTTCCCTGTGGAGCATTTCTTTAAAGACTCAGCAATGTCGCAACCGGCATTATCTCCTGATGGACAATATTTAGCCGCATTGACTCCGCTCAATATTAATCGGGAAACAGTCTCTCGTTGCAAGAAAAAGACAAGCAAAAGTAAGAGCAGATCTGGGATCGTGGATTTTTGTGATGTCAGCAGAAGAAACATTGTTGTCTTTAAATTAAGTGATCCTGATCCGGATTGTCAGAATGGGATTATTGCCAAATGTGAAAGAATTAGGGTCACCCAGTTAAGAAGCCAGAATGTTTCAGGATTTATGTGGGTAAATAACGATAGAATCATGTTCCAAACAGGTGGGGATCAGCTCAATGGTGTAACGGGTGCAATTGATTCGATTGGTATTTATGCTGTCAACAAAGACAGTACTCAGGCAAAGCAATTGGTTAAACCCAGTGATGCCCTAACAAATACAAAAGTGATTCAAACCATACCGCTCAGTACATTGCCTTTTGATCCTGAACATATCTTGGTTGCACGTAATGATCGAAAGTATTACCAGCTTGATGTTTATCGAATGAATATTTATACCGGTAAATTTTTGCGTCTCATAGCACCCCCAGGTCCAGTGGTCAGTTGGGCAGCAGATAATGATGGGGTCATCAGGTTAGCAGCCATGCAAGATGAAAATTCTCTTAATTACGAAACACAAATTATGTATCGAGACGATGATGAGTCTGAATGGCGAGAAATTGACCGTTTTGAAGGCTTACAAAATGGTTGGGGTGTTACTGGTTTTACCGAAGATAATAGCAAAATGTATGTTACTACTAATCTTGGACAGGACACATACTCGCTCGGCATATTTGACCCTGAAACGGGCACAATAGAAGACCTATTTGAAAATGAGGGAACAGACGTTACTAGCATTGGATTCACGCCTACCGGGGAAGCGATTACAGTGCTCTACAATGACATCAACACCAAGCCAAAAAGACATTACCTCAATGATAAGTGGAGAGATATTATTGAGGGTTTAAAAGCAGCGTTTGATGTTGATTATGTGGGCATTGTCTCCATGAGTGAATACGCAGAAAAAATGATCCTCAGTATTAATAGCGACACCATCCCAGGAGAGTATTATTTATATGACACGATAAAAAACACTGTGACCTATCTAGGCTCGTCTAAACCTTGGGTTGATCCAAAGACAATGTCGCCAATGACACCGATTAGTTTTGAAGCCAGAGACGGAGAAACCATATACGGTTTCTTAACAGTTCCATTGGACAGTGATGGTAAAGATCTTCCGCTGATTATTAATCCGCACGGTGGACCTTTTGGTGTCCAAGATCGATGGAGATTCAACTCAGAAACACAATATTTTGCAAATCAAGGATACGCAGTAATGCAAATTAATTTCAGAGGTTCTGGCGGTTATGGAAAACGGTATGAACGCATAGGATACAAACGATGGGGTCTCGAAATGCAGGACGATATAAGTGATGGAGTCCAATGGGCTATAGATCAGGGTATTGCTGATGAGAAGCATGTGTGTATATACGGTGCCAGTTATGGTGGTTATGCGACCATGGCCGGAATTACATTAACCCCTGAACTGTATCGATGTGCGGTAAATTATGTGGGTATTTGGGACTTAGAGATGCTTTACCGACAAGACGGTCGCTGGGATAATCAGATGGGGCGATGGTTTAGAAATCATGTAATAGATGTAAAATCAGATAAAGAACAACTAAGAAAAACGTCTCCCCGTTTCCATATCGATAAGATCACAGCGCCGTTATTGATTGTTCACGGCCGAAAAGATTATAACGTCAGAATTGAACAAGCAGAGACATTAATGGATGCTCTAGATGAAAAAGACATTCCTTATGAAGTCATGATTAAGAAAGAAGAAGGGCATGGTTTTGTCTTAGAGGAAAATAGGATTGAACTGTATCAAAAAATGGGTGAATTCTTTAATAAAAACTTAGCTAAGAATTAAACTAAGCCTCGTTTAACAGTTCATTCACGGCTCTATCCGCTTGGCTGATAGCGGCGTCAACATAAGCAATCCCCAATGCATCAGAGTTGGCAATGGCTATATTGCCAAATGGTTTTCTGCCAATCACGTGTGGGTAACGTTCATCATTCTGACTTTCTGGCATCTCACCGCCAAAGTATTCAGCATCAAATAAATTGTTGTACTCATAGGAATAACCGTGCGCCCATCGGTTGACGGTGACCGCTGCAACATCGTTTTCATCAAAATCTTCACCAAACATTCCTTTTAATTGATCAAATAATTTATCTTCATAATCTTGATAGGTCATTTTTAGTATGTCGTATCGTCCAAGTTGGTATTGCTCTCTATTGGTGTGCCCTTGGTTGGGTCGCGTCGGTACGTGTTGCATCATGAACACCACTGGGTCTTCAGAAGTCTGAGGGAACTGATAGTCGCCGAGGCTCACCGGAAAATCAACATAGAAGCTATTATAAAAACTATCAGGGCACTGTAGCACATGGACCTTCTTTTTCTCTATCATGTGCCAATTCTTCATCGCCACTTGCACCCAAACCAGGGGTACTTTTACATTATATTTAAGGGCCTCTTTTTGTTTCTCTGGCAGTTGAGGACAAAGATCTGGAATGATGCCATTGTTGCAAGCAAGAATGCATTGCTTGGCATGGACCTT
>CAYQEV010000058.1:0-7516 GCA_964416745.1 uncultured Woeseia sp. | reverse complement strand
AGGTGTCACATTTACAATAATCCCACAACGAGCATAAGTAGACTTTCCTAAGCAAATTGTTAAGACATTTCGTGGAATTCTGAAATACTCAACAGTTCTCGCCAAAGCGAAGGAATTAGGAGGAATGATGCAAACATCTGACTCAAAATTAACAAAACTATTCTCATCAAACGCTTTAGGATCAACAATAGCTGAATTGATGTTAGTAAATATTTTGAATTCTCTTGCGCATCGAACATCATAACCAAAACTTGAAGTCCCATAAGAAATAAGGGCTTCATCATCTTCTCTTCTGACTTGAGATTCAGCGAAGGGTTCAATCATTTTATGATCTTTGACCATTCGTTTGATCCAATTATCTGATTTTATTGTCATAGTTTTAGTCGAAATGAATAAGAAAAGAATTAAACTAATCCTTGTAAATAGTATCATGCACTAAAAGTTTGATGGAGACTAGTAGGTCTAGGAATTTTGAATGCGTTTAAGAGAACTCATAGATTGTGAAATAAAAAGAATCATCAGTAAACCGTGGTTACCGTTTACGTTTCTTTTTATTATTTCAATTTTTTTTGCTAATCACATAGATGAATTTGAGTTGGATGCCTCATCCGATTCATTGCTTCTTGAAAATGATGAAGATCTTCGCTATTACAGAAGCATTAAAGCAAGATACGGTGATGACGAATTCTTGGTGGTGACCTATCAACCACAAAATGAGCTTTTTTCAGCTGATACGATTGACCATCTAAAACAACTCAGAGATGAATTATCAACCATTGATAGTGTTGAATCAGTTGTCAGTATTCTTGATGTACCTTTACTTAAATCCCCTCCTAAAAGCTTATCTGAAATAGCGGATGAAGCGCCTACATATTTTTCTCCTGGCACAAATAAAGAAATGGCTAAAAATGAGCTGCTTAATAGCACTCTATACAGAGACCTAATTATTAGTGCTGACGGTAAAACGACGGCTATCCTATTGAATTTAAAGGTTAATGAAACTTTAGAAATAATGATAGAACAACGAGACGCCTTAAGATTAAAAAGGCTCTCTGGCTCATTAAGTGATTCTGAATTTAAAGAATTGAATACTATCAGCAAAGAAATTAAAAATTTTAGAAAACAAGAAAGAGATAAAAATGCAAACATGGTTGCCACAATCCGAACAGTTTTAGATCAATATAAAAATAAAGCGGGTATTTTTTTGGGAGGTGTGCCAATGATAACTGTGGATATGATTGACTTTATTCAAAAGGATATTCAAATTTTTGGTGCAGCGATTCTTCTTTTTCTGATTGTTGCTCTTTTAATCATTTTTAAAAATCCAAGGTGGATGTTTATCTCAATGGCATGTTGTGTTTTGGGGCTAATTAATATGACTGGATTTCTAGGTCTAGTTGGTTGGCCGGTCACCGTCGTGTCTGCTAATTTCGTTGCCCTACTACTTATCTTTAGCCTTTCTATTTCGGTCCACCTAACAGTACGATATAGAGAGTTAATAACTTTGTACCCTGATAAACCTCAATCTTGGTTAGTTTTTAATACAATGCGAGATAAATGGGAGCCCTGTTTATACACTACCATTACCACCATGGTAGGGTTTGGCTCTTTATTGGTTGCTGGGATAAGGCCTGTGATTGATTTTGGATGGATGATGCTGATAAGTATGGGCGCTATCTTTGTTATGGTATTTTTATTTTTTCCAACCGCATTGATGAATCTTAAAAAAATTCAAATAGTGAGCACATCGGATTGGTCACAAAAAATAACTGGAGGATTCGCTAGAGTGGCTACATCTAAAGCAAATGAGACCTTACTTTTATTTTTCATAATAGCTAGTGTAAGCGCTTATGGGATAACTAAACTGACGGCTGAGAATCAATTTATCAAGGCCTTTAAAGAAGACACTGAGATTTTTCAAGGGTTAAGTGTTATTGATAATCAACTGGGAGGAACAACTCCTCTTGACATCATCATCGAGGCGGACCCTGATTACAATCAACCAGTGGTTATTAGTGATTATGATGATGAAGAATTTTTTGAGGCAGATTTTTTTGAAGAGGAAACTTCAACCTATGATATAGGCGGTGATAGCTATTGGTACAATTCTTATCGATTAAAAACCATTGACTCGATACATAAATATCTTGAATCACTTGAAGAAGCTGGAAAAGTTGTCTCATTCTCCACCACAATGGAAGTTTTAAAAACTCTGAATGATGATGATGAGATTGATACTTTCTTCCTGTCCTTGCTATACAAAAAAGTACCGGATGATGTGAGAGAAGCGTTGTTTGATCCTTACCTATCTACTGATGGCAATCAATTAAGAATTTCATTTAGGGTATTTGAATCTTACCCTGAATTACAACGCAATAAACTGATAGAAAAAATTAATAAAGATCTGGTTGAAACCATCGGTTTAAAACCGTCTCAAGTAAAATTAACAGGGATGCTGGTCTTGTATAATAATGTATTAGAAAGTCTTATCCGTTCACAAATTCTGACCATTGGTGTGGTCTTCCTAGCCATTACGCTGATGTTCTTAGTACTTTTTAGATCATTGAAATATTCTCTAATTGCTATTGTCCCCAGCATTATTGCTTCTACTTCTGTCCTAGGTTTGATGGGCTTACTGAATATTCCTTTAGATATTATGACGATAACAATCGCAGCAATATGCATTGGTATTGGTGTGGATCATTCGATTCATTATATTCATCGCTTCAGAGAGGAACTTAAGAATAATGTCAAAATAAATGAAGCCGTTAATAATGCTCATGCGAGTACAGGCCAAGCCATCTATTTCACTTCGATCATTATTGTTATCGGTTTTTCTATCCTGGGACTATCCAATTTTATACCCACAATATACTTTGGGGTATTCACAGCCTTCGCTATGATGATTGCATTAATTGCTAATTTAACTCTTTTGCCTGTATTACTAATGAAAATGATTCGGGTAAACTAAAATAAGCAGATAAATAATTGAACAAAGCAAACAAAAATATATTGGTAACTAATGCATTACCTTATGCAAACGGGCCTATTCATATTGGTCATATGGTGGGTTACGTTCAAGCTGATATTTGGGTTAGATTCCAAAAAATGCAGCAAAGAAATATTGTTTATGTTTGTGCCAGTGATGCTCATGGTGCTCCAATTATGCTAAGCGCTGAAGAATTGGGTGTAGAACCTGATCAATTAGCAGAACAATACACAAAACAACACGCAAAAGATTTTAGTGATTTCTTAATTGAGTTTGATAACTATTACTCAACCCACACAGAAGAAAATGAAGCATTAGTACTTGAAATATTTGAACAATTAAAGCAATCAGACTGTATTGAGAAAAAAACAATTGAACAAGCATATGATGAGCAAGAAAAAATGTTCTTACCTGATCGTTATGTTCGTGGAATTTGCCCTCAGTGTAAAAGCGGAGACCAATACGGAGATAGTTGTGAAAAATGTGGCGCTACTTATAAACCCACCGATTTAATCGAACCTAAATCAGTTTTATCCGGTGAAGCTCCTATTTTGAAGGAATCTGAGCATTATTTTATGAAATTAAAAAAATTTGAATCCTTCCTTGAAAACTGGATTGATCAAATTCAAATTCATGACTCAGTTAAATCAAAACTCAATGAATGGTTTGAAATTGGATTAAAAGATTGGGATATTTCTAGAGATCATCCATATTTTGGCTTTAAGATTCCAGATGAAGATGAGAAATATTTTTATGTTTGGCTGGATGCACCCATAGGGTACTTAGCTTCGCTGAAAAACTTATCAAATAAAAAAGAGTCAGGCATTAACTACGAAGATTATTTTTCTGATAATGAAAATTGTCATCTAGTTCATTTCATAGGAAAAGATATCATTTATTTTCACGCTCTTTTTTGGCCTGCAGTTCTTGAAGGGGCTGGATTAAAAAAACCTGATACTATTTTTGTTAATGGTTTTTTGACAGTGAATGGAGAAAAGATGTCAAAATCCAGAAGGACTTTTATTAAGGCCAGATCATACTTGGAGCATAATAAACCTGAGTATTTAAGATATTATTTTGCTTATAAAACCAACTCGGGAATTGATGACTTTGATCTTGATACTACTGACTTCCAAAATAGAGTTAATTCTGACATTGTGGGTAAATGGATTAATATCGCCAGTCGATGTTCAAAATTTATTAATCAACATTTTGACAATACACTGGGAAAAACTATCGATGAATCATTGCTAGAAAATTTTGAGAACGCTAGTGATGAGATTGCAGAACTGTATGAAAATCGTGAATTTGGTCAAGCCATGAGAAAAATAATGTTACTTGCTGACCAAGCTAACCAATATTTAGACCAAGAAAAACCTTGGGTACAAATTAAAGACAAACAAATGAAAGGTCAGGTTTTAGAGGTCTGCACTACCTCCATCAATTTATTTTTTAAGCTGATGATCATGTTAAAACCAGTAATGCCAGATATTGCTAAGAATGGTGAGATATTTTTAAATGTTAAAAATCTAGAATGGAATAATGTCCATGATCGATTAACCAATCATGAGATTAATGATTACAAGCCATTGATTACAAGAATTACAAATGAATCCATTGAAGCAATGTTGGATAAATAAAAGGAAGTTATATGATAAATTTTGATGAGTTTATAAAAACAGACCTAAGAGTTGCACGTGTGATCAAAGCTGAGGACGTTGTTGATGCAGATAAATTGATTAAGCTCACCGTTGATTTAGGTGATGAAGAGAAAACAATATTTGCTGGGATCAAAGGTGTTTATAAGCCTGAGGATCTAGTCGACCGTCTGATAGTAGTCGTTGCAAATCTAGAACCCAGGAAAATGCGATTTGGTGTCTCGGAAGGTATGTTATTAGCCGCGGGTGATGAAGAAAAAGGTGTATTCCTTTTGTCACCCGATCATGGAGCTAAACCTGGTCAGAAAATAAGTTAGATAACCTATAGTCATGGACACTAAAGTCGCTACAGAAATCTTTAAAGTGTTTACAAAGATTAACCCAGAGCCAACAACAGAGCTTAAATACAAAAATAATTTTGAATTACTTATATCAGTAATTCTCTCAGCTCAAGCAACTGATGTAAGTGTCAATAAAGCCACCAAGCATTTGTTCAAAATAGCTAATAATCCAAAGTCTATCCTGCAATTAGGTTTAACTGGATTAAAACAGGAAATTAGAACCATTGGTCTGTATAACAACAAAGCAAAAAATATCATAAAGACCTGTGAATATTTGATTTCAAAACATAAGGGCAGAGTACCCAAAGATCGAGAAGCTTTGGAGCAATTACCCGGTGTAGGCAGAAAAACAGCCAATGTCATACTGAACACGGCTTTTTCTAAACCCACAATTGCGGTTGATACCCATGTCTTTAGAGTTGCTAATAGAACGGGATTAGCTAAAGGAGAAACCCCAATAAAAGTGGAACATGGATTACTGTCCGTTATTCCTAAGAAGTATCTTATAAATGCTCATCATCATCTAATACTGCATGGTCGATATGTATGTCTAGCAAGAAAACCGTTATGCTATAAATGTCATATAGCTAATCACTGTGCATTCAAGGAGAAGACCTGTGAACCAAACCGATAAAAATTCAGAAGTTATCGCTGCAATCTTAATAGGTTGTGCCGGTGTATTCATGGTCTTTGGTATGCCTTTCTTTGTAGGAGGGATTATTTCTGAACTAGGTTTTTCCCAATCTCAAGCTAACCTCATTTCTTCCGCTGAAATTGCCGGTATGTCGCTCTCCTCTCTTATGGGTATTTTTTGGATTAGCCGATTTAGATGGCAGAGAATAGCTTACTTTGGCCTTGGAGTAATTATTATTGGCAATCTGATTTCTAGCATGATTATAGATTTCCAAACGTTAGTAATAATTAGATTCTTAACTGGCCTATTAGGCCATGGAGTTGGGTTTGCGCTAGGTGTTGCTGCTATTGGTAGGACAAACAATCCGGATAAAAACTTCGCCTATAGTGTTGCTTCTCAAGTGATTATGGGATCAATAACTGCCCTTGTGGTTCCGATTACAATAGCTAAGTATGGCATTGCGGGGATGTGTGTCCCAGCAATGATCATTGCCCTTCTTACCTTGCTATTTGTAAGTAAATTAAGTGATCCAGCAAAGAACAATGTGCAAGAATCATCAGCAGCAACACCAAAAGGTATTTTGATACTTCCGCTCATAGGTCTGTTTATTATGGTTATTTGGCAAATGGGTGTTGGGCCCTTCTTTAATAATCTAGTGCCTTTTGGATTAAGTATTAATCTTAAAGGAGACGAAATTGGTACAGCATTATTTTTAAGCACTGGATTGAGTATTATTGGCCCGCTCGCAGCCTCAGCCTTGGCATCAAAAATCAATAGGAGTGTGGCTATCTCTTCTGCATTAATATTACAAATAATAATAGTCCTTAGTTTTCAGGGTGATATGGATTGGTATGGATTTACTATAAGGGCAATCTTATTCCAAACTTCATGGAATTTTGCTGGTCCTTTCCTTATGGGGATGGTTGCGAATGTTGATAAAACAGGTCAATATTCTGTGTTAATCCCTGCCTCACAACTTGGAGGTATATCCATAGGTCATGCCGTAATTGCCTCACTGATTCAAGGAAATAATTTAGCCTTAGTTAATTACTTCTGTGCAGGAGTAATTTTAATTTCAATACTTCTCTATCTATTGAGTTCAAAGCAATTAAATAAAATTAATCAATAGCTTCATTGATTAACAAGACCTGTCTTACACTAGACTAGCTATTTCACTAATAACTATTGCTAGACCTACAAGACTGGAATACCAAGCATATACAGTAACTAGCTCAACATTCTTACCCATTCGTTTTGTAATGAATAAGTGGATAAGTACAGAGGCTAGATAACTAGCACCTATAATTCCTGCTGACTGAATAATAATACTATTGGCAGTTAAGTTATCAGGTGACAAATATAATAGAACACCACAAATGAGTACAACTGTTCCGCCGACTGCATTGATTTTATCTAAACGCATGTTATTCAATACAACAGCGCTTTAAGCTTCTCAGCCACCTCTCCAAACCATTATTTCAGGTTAATCTCCCGGATACTGTCTAGTAACTGTAGTATCAAAAAAATTAAGTGTACGACAATCTACCATTTCACCAAGCTCTTGCATAAATTCATTGCCTTTCCCTTGATCTGCCCACTCGCTCATATCATTGCCATAAATTTGGTAATTACCCCAGTAATTTAGATAGTAAAAATCAAATTCTGAGCTTTCTGTCTGCTCTACAACTGGTTGCATAATTAACTGACCAAAACGTTTCTCTATATATCCATCGCCATCTTGTATTTGATTCAAATTTACAGATAAAGCAATTACATCATCCATTGATGTGCCTTCTTTAAGTTTACAACCTTGTACTTCAGTAAATGCAGATTGTGCTTCAAAAGAAAACGCAATAGTAATGATAAATGTGTACATAAATAGTTTTTTTGACAT
>CAYQEV010000057.1:0-7583 GCA_964416745.1 uncultured Woeseia sp. | reverse complement strand
GTTATATATATACTTATAATATTCATTACACTTTTCTATAAAATTTTGTAATGATTACTCTTTACATTACTTTTTTACATTACTTTCGAGGACAAACAATGAAAAAATCTAAAGCGTCTATTCTACATAGACTTTCTTACGCTATTTTCCCAATGGCATTCTTTTTAATAAACTCATCTTTACTGCAGGCTCAAGAAGACAGCAGTGAAGTAGAAGAAATTACTGTTACTGGATCGAGAATTCAGGATTCAAACATAGTCAGTTCTTCTCACATAACAACTGTGGACGCTGAAGCCATAGAGAATAGAGGTTTGACTAGGGTTGAAGATTACCTAAATGACCTACCACAAATATCACCTGGACAAAGTATTACTAACTCCAACGGTGCAAGCGGTACGGCTTCTGTCAATCTCAGAAATATGGGTTGCGGCAGAACTCTAGTGCTTTTAAATGGTAGACGACTTGCCCCAGGAACAACCGGTGGTGGAAACTGCGCAGACTTAAACAGTATTCCCACGCTGCTTCTAGATAAAGTAGAAGTATTAACAGGGGGTGCAACCTCTGTTTATGGTTCTGATGCTGTAGCAGGTGTTGTTAACTTTGTTCTTGATGACGACTTTGAAGGCTTTAGATCGAGTGTGACTCATAGCTTCTATCAACATAAAAATGATAATAGTGACCTGAGAGATTTAGTTTCATCTTACAATTATGCATTGGCAGATAAGAACATCACCGTTGGAGACACCACAAAAGTATCCTTTGCTTTTGGTGGTGATATCGACAATGGAAGAGGACACATGACAGCTTTTGTAGAAAAAACTGACACGGATCCAATTCTTCAAGGTGATTTTGATATCTCAGCATGTGCTTTAAGAAGTGGGTTTTCAGGTTGCGGTGGTTCTTCAACTATCCCTCCAGGGCGATTTGCTGATTTTGGATTATACGGAGCCTATGGCTTTACATTAGCTGATGGAACCTCTCCAAGGCTTGATCACAAAGTAGTAGGCAACACTCTTGTTCCTAGGGAAGGACAAGCTTATAACTACAATCCAACAAACTATTTCCAAAGACCTGATACTCGTTACAATGCTGGCCTATTTGGTCATTATGATATCAGTGATAATGTCACGGCGTATGTAGAATCCAGATACATGAAGTCTGAATCAGTTGCACAAATTGCTTATTCAGGAACATTCGGAAACATCACTCGCTTCCCTTGTTACAACCCGATGATGTCAGCACAACAACATGATGTGCTTTGTGGACAATGGGTTGGAATGGGTGGTTCGCATGCTCCAGATTTTGCATCCGGTGCAGCAGCCTTAGCTTACATTTCGAGTTTGGATATTGCTGTGGGTAACGGTGATATTATTGATTACGGTGCCCCAACTTATCACCTCAAACGTAATGTTGAGGGTAACCCTAGACAAGGTGCATTTTTCTATAAGAACTTTGTGAACACTGCAGGTATAAGAGGGGATTTCAATGACAACTGGTCTTATGATCTGAATGTTCAATCCACTAGAGTTGACTACCAAAACGAATACAGAAATGATTTATCAGTTACGGCTATTAATAGAGCGGTTGATATTATTTCAGTTAATGGTGTGCCCACATGTGTATCTGCTTTGAACGGCACTGACGCATCTTGTATGCCTTATCCTTTATTTAATGGAGGTCTTCCAGGCGATGAAGGAATTCAAGGAGTATGGGATGGCGGTCAAGAACTTCAAAACTATATTGCAAATGCTACCTATATTAACGGTAATCTATCACAACTTATCACCGCTGGTTATGTAACTGGTGAGCTTGGATTCTCTGTTCCAGGGGCTCCTAGTAATGCCCAGTTAGTTGTTGGCTTTGAAAATAAGAAAATGAGTTCAGATTACAGGCCTGACTTACCAAGTAGAACAGGAGACCGATCGGGTTCTGGTGGAGCGACATTGCCACTGGCTGGTGAATATGATGTCGATGAAGTGTTCTTTGAAATGGCTTTACCAATCAGAGATAACCTCAGTATGGATTTAGGTGCTCGTTTTGCGGATTACTCAACTGGTGCTGATACTGAAGCTTTCAAAATTGGTGCTTACTGGAGTGTTAATAGGAATATCTCACTCAGAGCTTCATTCCAAACTGCCCAACGACATGCAACCATAGGTGAAATGTTTAGCGCGGTATCTGACGGTCTTGTTGACTTAGATTATGACCCTTGCGGATTGGATCCAGACACAGGCGCTGCGCCAATAGCATCAGCTGCTCAATGTGCGCTGACAGGTCTTCCTGCAAATCTTTATGGTACTGATCTAAAATCACCAGCTGATCAATACAACATTAAAGGCGGTGGTAATCCAACTGTATTGCCAGAAGAATCAGAATCATTTACTGCTGGTATTATAATTACACCAGATCGATTCCCAGGGTTGGCTATGACAATCGATTATTTTGATATCACTGTTGAAGACGGTATCGGCGCTGTAAGTGCAAAGACTGCTTTAGACAAATGTATAGAAACTGGATCAGCAGGATTCTGTAATCTAATCAATCGACATCCTGTTAATGGAACCTTGTGGTTAACTGGTGGTTATATCAGTACTCAGCTAACCAATATTAGTGAAGAGTCCACAAGAGGTGTTGATTTCATCTTTGATTACACAATGGACACTAGATTTGGTTCGCTCGCATTAGAAGGGGTTAGCACTTTCTTGGATACCTATGAAATTATAGAACTTCCGGGAGAAGCTGCTATTACCTGTGCCGGCAATTGGGGTGGATCATGTGGTAAGAATCCAATGCCTAACTTTATGGGTACTTACACTGCAACTCTATCTACTGATATGAATACTGATATTGTTCTTGGTCTTCGTCATTTAGGACAAACTGATGATCTTAATGCTAATGACATTGATTTTGACTCCTTCACGTATTTTGATTTAACTGCAAATTATTACGGTATTAAAAATACGAAATTAACTGTAGGTATCAGTAATTTGATGGATAAAGAACCAGGATACACTTCTGATGCTGGAACAGCGCCAGGAAATGGTAATACATTCCCTGCCTATTTTGATGCCTTCGGAAGATATGTGTTCTTAAATCTTACGTACGGTGTTAACTAGTCAGTATAAAAAGCTGAAAAAAGCAAAAGGGCGGTTTAATAACCGCCCTTTTTTTATAGCTAAGCTTGATTCCAATTAGTCACAGGGCACTTTAAAAAATCGAGCTAGTATTAAAGTTATGACATGAACAGAGATGAATAACGGCCTTATTGTTGTTAATTAACAACATTTAGTATCAATTTTTGTCTTTGTAATGTTAGTAAATATCCACGTCTTGGATACAATTCATCCATTAGTATTGTGAGGGGTAACAGTATTGTTACTCAGTGCAATTACTTAACCTTAATATTAGGGGAAAATATAATGAAAATAACGACGTTGAAAAGCTTGTTTGGTGGGTCAATCCTGACTTTATCAATAATGGCTTTAGCTCTTGTTAGTTCTCCAGTCTCTATGGCTCAGGACGACCAACAAGCAGCCGGCGATGTTGAGGAAATTACAGTTACAGGTTCTAGAATCAAAAGAGATACTATTAACTCTGCATCTGTAGTAACCACAATAACCGCTGAAGATATAGAAGAGAGTCAAGCTTTAATTCTTGCTGATGCTCTCAGACTTTCAACATACAACACATTTGGTTCATTTGGACCGACTGCAGGTAGCAGCGCTATGTCTAATGCTACTGTAAGTGTTAGAGGGCTTGGATCAAGCCGAACTCTAGTGCTTATGGATGGTAGAAGAATGCCTGGATCACCTCACCTTGGTGGTGCCGGTGCAGTCAATATCAATATGATTCCAACCGTTGCCGTTGAAAGAGTGGAAATTCTTGCAGATGGTGCATCATCCGTTTATGGATCTGATGCGATTGCAGGGGTTATAAATGTAATTACTAAAAAGAATTTCGATGGATTACAACTCCAATATCGAAGAGGTGACCGCGATAGAGACGATGGTGAAGAAAATTCAGTATCAATGATCTACGGCTCAACTAACGATAAGGGTTACGTCACTCTAATGGTAGAACATGACATTAGAGACGAAATCTACTTGAAAGACAGATGGTACACTGCAGCAAGAGCTTCAGATCAAAACGGAGACGGGGTCATTGACCTATATTCCGAAACTTATGGTCTAAGTTGGTACTCTAGAAACCTTGCTGACCCAGTAACAGGAAACATTCATGCATCACCTGCTTGTGAGGGAAACATTGATGGTTCTACTACTCCATGGTGGGGTGGTGACTTTGGTGGAGCCGCTTTTGGCCAACCAGCTACAGTCACTCCTTCTTATGCTGGCGCAGGCCCAACAGGGATTTGCGGATACGCATGGGCTGATATCATGGTTCAAGACGCTGGGTTGTTCAGAGATACTGTAACCAGTAATCTGCAACATCAAATTACTGATAAAATAAGCATCTACAACAGAAATAGTTTTGTGAGAAACGAATCAGTTGGGCGTTATGCGCCTCCTGCTGCTCGTTATCCTGGAATCCTAGCTTCTGATCCAGCTAACCCATATGACGAAGCAGTCACTGGTTACTGGAGATGGACTGAAATTGGTAATCGAGGTATGCACTATGTTGATCAAGCTATTGACGTAGCAACAGAGTTAGACATTGAGATTTCTGACACTATTGATTTAACCATTGGTCATCAAGTCAATAAGTTTTATGGAACAGACATTGGTCGATACTATCTTGATTATGCAGGTTTGGATTCAAACCTCTATAACGAGATACCGTTTGGTTCTGAGACAGGCCTTTATGCCTTAGCTGCGACTACTGTTGTTGAATACGACAACCATTATGAAAAAATGGATGCTGTGGTTCAATTCAGTGATGTTATGGAGCTACCAGGTGGATCTGTTGACGTATTACTTGGTTATGAATCTTTTGATAACACATACTCTGCTATGTACGACAAACACTCAGAAGGTGGATTTGTTGGTGGATCAGCAGGTAACTCAGGAATGGGTGTGCGTTCAGTTGATTCATATTTTGGTGAAGCTGTCTTCCCCGTCATGGACGGATTGGAACTCAACGCTTCATTCAGAAGTGATGATTACAGTGATGTTGGCTCTAGTGAGTCTTTCAAATTTGGTCTGCTTTGGGATGTTGCCACAGGCACAACTCTGAAGATGAACTATGGTGAAGGATTTAGAGCGCCAAGTATGGATACTCTATACGGTGTAACAACATTCAGTGCTAACACAGCTAAAGACTATAAGGCTTGTGCAGCTGCTGGAACTTCGACTATTGACTGTCCTTCTAAGCAAATATCAACATTGATTGTTGCTAATGCTGACCTAGGTGCAGAAGAGTCTGAAGGAATCACAATGAGTTTATCTCATGACTTTGGTAGTTGGAACAGTGCTCTTGAAGGTCTTCAAGCTCGATTCGATTACTATGACATTGAGATTTCAGGCGCTATTGTAAGTGCTGGTACTCAAAGCGTTATGTGGACTGACTTTATTGGTGGTACTTTATTGACCAATCAAGTTGAATTCTTTGATGCTGCAGGTGTATCCGGTGACGGATCAGCTGCTGGAGCCCCAGTAGGTAGTGGTAGTGTTGGTGACGCTTGTCCATCCAATGCAACTTATTACAAGAGGCTTGGTATATCACCTTCAATTTACACAATCAGAAGTTGTGCTAACGGTAGAATCGACTATGTCGGTGCTAGTTATGCCAACGCTGGTTCAGTGGCAGTTAAAGGTTATGATATCTTCGTGAATTACACCAGAGACGTTGGACCAGGTTCAATGGATATTTCATTGGATTATTCAAACATGACTGATTACCTCACTGATGCTTACACTGGTAGTTCCTCACAAGTCAATAACATTGGCTTTGATGGTACACCTGAAAATAGGTATAACCTAAGTGTTGGCTACAAATGGGGTGACTTTGGCGTGACTTTAACTAATAGACATATCGGAGATTACCGACAAGCTTCTGAGCCAGAATCAGTAGGCGGTGAATTAACCGGTGGACTAGTTAAAGCTGGTAACACTCAAGATAACTATGATACCTATGATATCCAAGCATATTACAATGCTGGTAAATGGGGTAAGGTTACATTGGGTATTCAAAATATGTCAGACGAAGATCCATTAACTGATAATGGGGGTCAAAACTATGACGCCTATACAGGTCTTTATGACAACAGAGGAAAAATTACCTACTTAAAATGGAAATTAGACCTCTAAGAGAATTTAATTCTCAAAGAAAAGGGCGATATTTTATCGCCCTTTTTTTATGCTTGTCTCATATAATGACTCCATGAAATATCAGTTTTTAATCAGTTGCTTATTAGTCATATCATTGCTGTTCTCTTCAATCACTCTAAGTCAATCTAACCAAGAATTAACTTCTATAAGTGACTTAGAACACTATGATCAGAGAAGCATATCAATCAAAAAGTCTAATGAAGAAATCATTAAAATTAACGTTCTTATAGCTGATACCAATAAAAAAACAAAACAAGGATTAATGCATATAGAGTCTCTACCGGATAATGTGGGCATGCTCTTTATCTTCAAGCCATCTCGAAAAGTGTCTATGTGGATGAAAAATACACCCCAGAGTTTAGATATATTATTTATACAATCCGACGGAAAGATCGTAAATATTGTAAAAAATACAGTCCCTTATAGTTTAAAAAGTATTGCTTCCAAAGGCAGAGTCAAGTGGGTCTTAGAAGTAAAAGCTGGGTTTACAGACAAACAATCTATTGAAGTTAATGATCAACTCCTATTGTAAATTCTATATAGCTCCCCGTCTCAAAATAGTCCACCATCTGGCTATATTGATTAGACTAATGAGAGACCCTGCTACATAAGTCAAAGCAGCTGCGGTTAGAATTTGTCTCGCATGCACATCATCACCTTCTTTTAATATTTCACCCTTTTCTAAGATAGGTAAGGCTCTACTAAAACTTGCATTCCATTCTGTTGGTAAAGTGACCAAATGTATGACAGTGCTCATTCCAAGCGTTAGGAAACCTCCGATTAACATAATAAAACCAGGGCCAGGGGCTCTAGTAATCAATGTTACCAAGGGTGCAGCCATTAATATGAAAGCGCCGAATCTTTGAGCAGGTGCCATGACTTTAACCAATAATGTTCTGACTCTAAAAGGCATATATCTTGTGGAATGTTGGTGAGCATGGCCCACTTCATGAGCAGCCACAACAACTGCGGTGAGTGATTTAGATTCCATTTTATCTGATGTTAATCGAACTGTTTTTGATATGGGGTCGTAATGGTCACCTAAATCAGTGGACTCGACTTCAACTTCATTTAAATTTAAAGCTTTTAATAACTGTTTTGTAAATTCTGCACCCGTAAATGGATATCGATCTGATGGCATCTCAAATTTTTTCATGGTTCTTTGCACCCACAGAGAAGGGCCAAGTATTATAGACAGAATAATTAGTAGGCCAATAAGATAGTTCATCGAAGGCTTATTTAACTCGTTTAACTTTCACTCTTGAGTTGTAGCCTTCAACGGAAAGAATATAGCCCCCA
>CAYQEV010000056.1:0-7670 GCA_964416745.1 uncultured Woeseia sp. | reverse complement strand
CAAACAATGGCCTGATCTTTCATTTTTTCCAAATGTTCCTTATTGATAACATGATAGTTACCAGTGGCTGTTACAAAGATATCGGCTTCTGAACACGCCTCATCCATAGTAACCACTCTATAACCTTCCATAGCTGCTTGTAATGCACAAATCGGATCAATTTCAGTCACTAAAACAATTGCACCAAGGGCACTGAGACTTTGTGCTGATCCTTTGCCAACATCTCCATATCCTGCAACCACTGCAACTTTGCCAGCAACCATGACATCAGTTGCTCTTTTAATACCATCAACCAATGATTCTCTGCAACCATAGAGATTATCGAATTTAGATTTAGTAACAGAATCATTCACATTGAAAGCAGGGCATAATAGTGATTCATCTTTAACCATGTCATACAGTCTTTTGACACCGGTCGTTGTTTCTTCTGAAAGTCCTTTAACGTCTTTCATCATCTCTGGATATTTTTCATGCATTAGCTTAGTGAGATCACCGCCATCATCAAGGATCATATTAGGTGTCCAACCGTTTGGACCATGAATAGTTTGCTCAATACACCACCAAGCCTCTTCTTCTGTTTCACCTTTCCAGGCAAAAATAGGAATACCTTTATTGGCTAATGCTGCTGCTGCATGATCTTGAGTAGAAAATATATTACATGATGACCACCTGATTTCAGCTCCCAATTCGATAAGAGTTTCAATAAGAACTGCTGTTTGTATTGTCATATGTAAGCAACCAGCAATCCTAGCACCTTTTAATGGCTTCTCATCTCCAAACTCTTCTCTGAGGCTCATTAATCCTGGCATTTCAGTTTCGGCAATTTTTATCTCTTTCTCACCCCATTCTGCTAACTTAATATCAGCAACTTTATGATCATCTTTTAAGTTTTCTTGTTGTTTTTCTGCTAGGTCATTCATCTCAACTCTCTGTAATTAATAAATCAGTTATCTTATTCGTTTTAGATTATAAACCAGATTGACTTCTCAAATCTTCCGCTTTATTGATTTCTTCCCATGGGAAGCCTTCATTTGATCTCCCAAAATGACCATAGGCAGCCGTTTTTTCATAGATCGGTTGTAATAGATTCAGCATACCCATAATTCCATAAGGGGTTAGGTCAAAGTGAGCATTAACCAGCTCAATAATTTTTTCTTCACTGATTTTATTAGTGTCAAATGTTTTGATTCTAACTGATGTTGGTTTAGCAACTCCGATAGCATAAGAAACTTGGATTTCGCAACGGTCTGCAAGACCTGCAGCCACGACATTCTTAGCCACATAACGCGCAGCATAAGCGGCTGAACGATCAACTTTTGAAGGGTCTTTCCCGGAGAAAGCTCCACCCCCATGTCTTGCCATTCCGCCATAGGTATCAACAATAATCTTTCTTCCAGTAAGGCCACAATCACCAACCGGGCCACCGATAATAAAGTTACCAGTAGGGTTGATAAGATATCGTGTGTCTTCAGTGACTAATTCACCAGGCAACACAGGTTTAATGATTTGTTCTAAAACCCCATCATGGATATCCTGCATATCAACATTTTCATCGTGTTGTGTTGATAATACCACCGTGTCAATATGATCAGGTTTACCGTTATTGAAATTAATGGTGACCTGACTTTTAGCGTCCGGTCTCAACCATTCTATGCCCCCGCTTTTCCTGACTTCTGAATGTTGTTTAACCAAATTATGAGAGATTTGGATGGTTGCCGGCATTAATTCTTTTGTTTCATTAGTGGCATAACCAAACATCAGGCCTTGATCCCCAGCACCTTGCTGTTTTTGGTCTTCTCGATCTACCCCCATTGCGATATCGGGGGATTGCTGACTAATTGCTGATAAGACTTCACAACTTTGATCATCAAATCCTAATGCCTCATTGTCATAACCAATTCTTTTTATGGTTTTTCTAGCAATCGCTTCATAATCGACCTCTGCTGATGTGGTAATCTCGCCTGCTAGAACAACTAGGCCTGTTTTAACGAGAGTCTCGACTGCAACCCTGCACCCTTTATCTTGTTCGATGATGGCGTCCAAAATGGCATCTGAAATTTGATCAGCCATTTTATCAGGGTGACCTTCTCCAACAGATTCAGAAGTCATTAAATAAGAAGAATTACTCAATTTTATTTCTCCAATAAATTTTAGAAAACTGATTATATAAGATAAATGACCAATATAAATAGGGTTTTTAGACTAAACTTCTTGCCAGCGTCTGAACTCTGCGAGAAAATAATGATCAATTTATATTTAAAATGATTTTTTATTTCCTTATTTAGGATTCGATCATCGAAAAGAAACAGTTAGCCAACGCCATTCGAATGCTCTCTGCGGACGCAGTTCAAAGAGCTAATTCAGGTCATCCTGGGATGCCCATGGGCATGGCAGATATTGCTGAAGTTTTATGGAATGACTTTCTCAATCATAATCCTAATAATCCCAATTGGTTGAACAGAGATCGTTTTGTTGTCTCCAATGGACACGGGTCTATGCTGCTGTATTCCTTATTGCATCTATCAGGATATGATTTATCAATTGATGACTTGAAAGCCTTTCGACAATTTGATTCTCACACTGCAGGCCACCCTGAATTTGACCGAGCGATTGGTATTGAGACCACCACCGGACCATTAGGTCAAGGGATAGCCAATGCAGCAGGCATGGCGTTAGCCGAGAAAAACCTAGGATTAAAATACAATCAAAAAGATTTAAATATTATTGATCATTACACTTATGTGTTTACAGGTGATGGGTGTTTGATGGAGGGGATCTCCCATGAGGCATGTTCTCTTGCTGGCACGCTTAATTTAGGAAAACTCATTTGTTTCTATGACGACAATGGAATTTCTATTGATGGTGCAGTTGATGCTTGGTTTACTGAGGATGTAGCAAAACGTTTTGATGCCTACGGATGGCATGTCATTGATTCCATTGACGGCCATGACCCCAAAGCCATATCTGCAGCCATTATCGAGGCACAACAAGCAACGGATAAACCTTCAATACTGGCCTGTAAGACCATCATTGGTTATGGATCTCCAAATAAAGGAGGAACCGCTGATACTCACGGAGCGCCCTTGGGTGATGATGAATTAGGATTGGTTCGAAAAGAATTAGGCTGGGACCATGCCCCCTTCGAGATTCCAGATGACATTAAAGACACATGGGACGCATCAGCAAAAGGACAAACAGCAGAGAATAATTGGAATGAGCTATTCAGTAAATACTCAACACAACACCCTGAACTGGCTGCAGATTTGAATGCCAGATTAGCGGATACTATTCCAAATGATCGTTTTCAGGGTCTAAAAGAATTAATTGATGAGTTACAACAACATGCGGATAAGGTGGCGACCAGAAAATCATCACTTATTACCTTGAACGCCTTAACCGATGATTTTCCGGAACTGATTGGAGGCTCCGCTGATTTAACCGGTTCTGTCTGTACGTTTCATAAGAATTCCAAGGCCATTACCGCAACAGATGCAAGCGGTGATTACATTTTCTATGGCGTTAGGGAATTCGGTATGGCAGCGATGATGAACGGTATGGCCCTCTATGGCGGGCTCATTCCTTATGCCGGCACATTTCTGACCTTCAGCGATTACTCTAGAAATGCCATACGCATGGCTGCCATGATGAAACTGGGAGTGATCCATGTGTTAACCCATGACTCGATTGGTTTAGGCGAAGACGGTCCAACCCATCAGGCCATTGAACACGTGCCGAGTTTAAGACTGATTCCTGGGGTTCATGTTTGGCGTCCGTGTGACACCATGGAGACAGCAATCGCCTGGAAACTTGCGATTCAAAAAAGAAACACCCCAACGGCTTTGGTGCTCACTCGTCAATCGCTTCCTCAACATGATCGAGACACTAAAACCATTGAGTCCATTGAGAAAGGCGGTTACGTTCTATCTCACGAAACCGGTAACTTGGAAGCCGTGATTATGGCCACTGGTTCAGAGGTTCAATACGCCGTGAACGCAGCAAAAAAAGCATCAGCAGAAGGGCTGGGTGTCAGGGTGGTGTCGATGCCCTGTTTAGACTTGTTCGAAGAGCAATCAACGGATTACCAAGACAGCGTGATTCCAGCAGGGTTTGAGAAAGTGATGGTTATTGAGGCGTCAACGGCTGCAGCTTGGAAGGGTTACACAGGGTCTAAAGGAGTGGTGATTGGGATGCATTCATTCGGTAAATCAGCACCAGCACCTGAGTTATTTGAATATTATGGGTTTTCGGATGACAATGTCTTCCAGAAACTGATCGAAATGATCAAAAGGTAATTAAAGGAGTATCTAATGGCAGTAAAGATTGCAATAAACGGTTACGGCAGAATCGGCAGAAACATATTAAAAGCGTTGTTTGAAAGCCATCGAACTAATGAACTTGAGATTGTCGCAATCAATGATTTAGGGGACGCTGAGAGCAATGCGTATCTCACTCAATACGATTCGGCTCACGGGACTTTCCCGTTTGAGGTTGAGGCCAAAGACGATGCTCTAATAATTGATGGCAAAGAAATTAAGGTCTTTGCAGAGCGAGACCCTGAACAATTACCGTGGGCTGATTTAGGCGTTGAAGCGGTGCTTGAATGCACAGGGTTTTTTAGAACCAAAGAACTGGCTGGCAAACATCTTACTGCGGGGGCGAAAAAAGTGATTATTTCAGCTCCTGCCGGTTCAGAAGTGGACGCCACCATAGTCTATGGGGTCAATCACAACATCTTATCCAAAGACGATCAGATTATTTCTAACGCGTCGTGTACAACCAATTGTTTAGCCCCACTGGTCAAACCAATACATGAAGCGATAGGTGTGGAGAGTGGCATTATGACCACTATTCATGCTTATACCAATGATCAAGTATTAACCGATGTCTTCCATAAAGATTTAAGACGAGCTCGATCAGCAACACAATCAATGATCCCCACGAAAACCGGTGCGGCCTCGGCCGTCGGCCTGGTCTTGCCTGAACTGCAAGGTAAGTTGGACGGTTTTTCCATCAGGGTGCCAACCATTAATGTGTCATTGGTTGATTTAAGTTTTATTGCCTCAAAGCCCACTTCAGTCGAAGAGGTTAACAGCGTGGTTAAAGCAGCATCTGCCGGCGATCTCAAAGGGGTCTTGGATTACAGTGACGGACCATTGGTTTCAATTGATTTTAATCACAACCCGGCTTCTTCAAACTTTGATGCCACCTTGACCAAAGTCCAAGAAGGCACATTGGTCAAAGTGTGTTCTTGGTATGACAATGAATGGGGATTTTCTAATCGGATGTTGGACACCACCTTGGCATTAATGAATGCCGACTAGGAGCTGAACATGACCACGCAAATCCCTCTCATGCAGGATCTAGATCTGCAGGGTTTGCGGACAATGATTCGTTTAGATTTAAACGTCCCGATCAAAGATGGGGATATCACCAGTGATGCAAGAATCAGGGCAGCTATTCCGACCATAGAATTGGCCTTGGCAAAAGGAGCGAAAGTAATAATGCTCTCACATTTAGGTCGACCCGATCCTGATGCACTCGATGGCTCTTTTACTTTGCAACCTGTGGCCAAACGATTAGAAGACCTATTAGGGAGATCAGTGCATTTTTGCCCAGATTGGCTTAACGGGATTACAGATCATGAGATCACTCTTTGTGAGAACACCAGGTACTTAAAAGGTGAGAAACTCAATGATGATTCATTATCAGAGCAGATTGCTTCGCTGTGCGATGTTTTTGTGATGGACGCCTTTGGTGCATCACATCGCAAGCATGCAAGCACCTATGGAGCTGCTAAGGCCTCTAAGCAAGCTTGCATCGGTCCGTTGCTCAATAAAGAAGTTGAAGCACTAACCCAAGCCTTAAGCAATCCAGAAAAACCTTTGGTGGCAGTTATCGGTGGCGCTAAAGTTTCATCGAAATTAGGGGTCATTGAGTCTTTGGCTAAGATTTGTGATCACATTATTGTCGGCGGTGGGATTGCGAATACTTTCTTATTGGCATCAGGTGAAAACATCGGACAATCGTTAGTGGAATCGGACATGGTCGATCCGGCCAACCAAATCCTTAATCTTGAGGGCGTGAACGTGCCTTTGCCTGTTGATGTGATTACCGCTAAAGAATTCTCAAGCGATGCCGAGGCAAAGATTAAAATCATGGATGACGTAACAGATGATGACATGATTCTTGATATTGGCCCTGAGACGGCAATGCTCTATAAAAACATTATCGATCAATGCAGAACAATTATTTGGAACGGGCCGCTTGGTGTGTTTGAGTTTGAGCAATTCAGTGAAGGCACACGCTTTCTATCAGCTGCCATTGAGTCTAACCCAGGCTTTAAGATTGTTGGGGGTGGCGATACCGTGGCAGTTGTGGAAAAATATCAAATCACTGATTCAATCAGTTATATATCAACTGGCGGTGGAGCGTTTCTAGAGTTTGTTAAAAATGGGACATTGCCGATACTTGATTTATTAAAAGGATAACTTATGAACCTTCTACAAAGACTTATTAACAAGGCTGCAAAAATTGAAACGAATGAGATTCGAGCGGTGTTGCTCTCGTTTGCTTTTGTCTTCTCATGTCTCGCTTCCTATTACATCATCAGACCGGTCAGAGACGGGATGTCAAGTGACTGGAGCGATGCTGAGCTCAGTACCATATGGACCTTTACCTTTATTATCAGTTTTTTCGTCGTCTCCTTCTACGGGTATATTTGCTCTAAGATAAAATTCAAATACCTGGTGCCAGGCGTCTACGGCTTTTTTGCCACAACATTCTTGCTGTTATTTATTCTGATCAATGTTTTCCCAGACATGAACAGGCTGAATCAGGTTTTCTATGTGTGGGTCAGTGTTTTTAGTTTGTTAAATATCTCCGTGTTTTGGAGTTTTATGGCGGACACATATTCGAAAACACAAGCCAAGCGACTCTTTGGGTTTATTGCATCCGGCAGCAGCCTTGGCGCCATCTTCGGACCCACTATTGCTCTTTTATTTGCCGGACAAGTTGGTTCAGACACTCTGGTTCTAGTTTCAGCTGTCATGCTATTAATCCCAATGACCATTGCGATTTATCTCAGCAGGATCAAAGAGACCGATTTAGAAAACACGACATCGTCTGAATATAACGAGACCCCGATGTCAGGTAATTTTATAGATGGCTTTGTTGAATTCCTGAAAACCCCTTTATCGAAAAATATTCTCTTTGGAATTGGCATGTTCATTGTTCTTTACTCAGGCATGAGCACCTTTATCTATTTCGCAATCAAGAACATCCTGACTGATATTGATGCAGACACACGAACGCAAATCTGGGCTGGCATAGATTTGGCAACCAATGTCCTGGCTGTTTTTACCGCCATGTTTGGTACCAGTCGTCTAGCTAAACGATATGGGTTATCTGTCACGCTCTCACTCGTACCGGGTATTATTATTATAGGAATGTTTATACTCGCCCTTTCACCCATCCTATGGGTAGTGGTTGGACTGCAGATTATTAGGAGAGCAGGGGAGTACGCCATTACAAAGCCAGCTCGTGAGATGTTATTCACCTTGGTTGATCGGGAGGCACGTTTTAAAGCCAAGAGTGTGATTGATGTGGTTGTTTATCGAGCCGGGGATATATTCTGGGCCTGGGGGTTTACCGGACTAACACAAGTCTTAGGG
>CAYQEV010000055.1:3259-8175 GCA_964416745.1 uncultured Woeseia sp. | reverse complement strand
AAATCAAGTGAGCTATCCCCAAATCCCATAAATAAAGCTTTTGGTGGAGAGGCTCTACTGTCTGTTATCACTTGCTCATGATCAGAGGATACTGATTCGAGTATAGTTTTTACTTTATCAACGTCACTGCCGTAAGACACACCAATTTTTATTATCAATCGACCATAGGGGTTATGTAAGACCCAATTTGTAACACGGCCAGAAATAAGTTCTGAATTGGGTATCAGCATATCTTGGTTATCTAGTGTCTCTATTTCTGTTGCTCTGATACTTATTTTTTTTACGTAACCCTCAACATCACCCACAGATACAAAATCACCGGCCTTAATTGGTCGTTCAAAGAGTAGAATAATTCCTGAGATGAAATTATTAGCTATAGATTGGAGACCAAAACCTATACCAACTGATAGTGCACCAGCAACCACAGCCAATCCTGTAATATTAATTCCACCAATGGATAATCCAACCAGCAGTGAAATAGTAAAACCTGTGTATCCAACAATTGTAACTAAAGCATCTCTGGCTCCACGATCTGAAGTGATTTGCCTTAACCATCGCCTGTCCATCCAACCTTTAATCCAGCCGGTTATACCGCTGAGAATAGCAAAGGCTATAACACCAGCAATGATATTTGTGGGTACAATTCTAATATCACCCATGGGTATACCATCAGTGGCATAAGATGACACAGTACCTATAACTGTTCCAGTAGGATCCCAAATACGGAACAACACACTTATAAAGAGAATCCAGAAAACAGCATCAAAGAAGAGTTGATAAAGTGCTAATTTTGGTTTTCCAGTGTCTCGAGTAAAATTAAGAACATTTCTTATCTTGATGCTAGCGATATTTGTGCTGCTGTTAACCCAATCTACTGTTGAGTCACTCAATGCTAATAATGACCAAAGAATATATGCTGAGAGTAGGGTAATCATAAAACCGCTTAGAATAAAACTAGATAAATTATGAAACCCAGATAACTCAGCAAGAAAACTAATACTTAAGGCTGAATAACCCAACATTTTTAGAATCCCATATTGTCCTTGAGATAAAAACACCGCAGACACAGAATTCAACACTGACATCATCGAAATAACTAAAACACTGACAATCCCAATTCTTATCAGCGACTGTTGTGACGCCACATCACTAGTCAGCCATTCAGGACCAAAAATGACATAGCTGAGAACCAAAACTAAAGTAAGGAAACGGAGTTTTTGTTTTAAAGTTTTTGCTTGGTCTTTCTTTTTTTCTCCTTCAATCTCAGTTGGAGAGAAGGAACCTGTTACCCAATTATTAAAAACATTAAGTACTGTGACAAGGAATGGACTGATCGCAAGACGAATGACCCATGATTCCGAAATACTAACCGATAAACTCAAGCTTGCAGCAGCAGCAATACCTAAAGACCCAAATACAATGGGTGCTTGCACTCTGCCAAAAGGTTTAAATAGTGCTCTTAAATTAAGTATTAAATCTCTTTCTAATGATTTAAATATCTCGTAATACTGGATTTTTTTTATCTGGTCACCAATGAAAAAACCAAAACTAAAACCTAGAATTAGAAATAGTGCAAAAAGGGTTAGGCTTTGAGAATTTATTTGTTTTAAAGTTTTATCTAAAAATAACTCTGGTAGAAGGCTTACTTGCTTAGGTAGGGAAGTAATAGCTTCAATAATATTTGTACCTTTTTCACTGAGTAACTCAGTGGTTAAATCATTAAGTAGTTTATTCGATAGATCAATAATTCGTGTTGAGCGAACTACTGTTAATGAACAATTCTTAAGTTGTGCATCTTCTTTGGTTAATTTATTTCTTGCTTCAGAGAGACGCTCATAAATTTCTATATCTACCTCAGGATTAATTTGTTCTAGGGCCTCAACTTCTAATTTAAGTGTTTCAACAAGAGGCTCAATTTCATCGACACATCTAAGGGCAGAAGCTCTAAGTGATAATGATTTTTCTCTGACGTCTTTGATGATTGGTTCATTAATATTTTCATTATTTAATGTATCTTGTAATACCGACAGTTCAGAGATGGCATTATTAGGCTCAAACTGAGAAAAGGTTGATTGACTAAATATTAAAACCAATATTATTAATAATGGAGAAAAGTATTTGTGTTGTAGAATAGTTCTCACGAAGTTTAGAATTTAATTGGTAACCTTAAAATATATATGGAAAAGTCTATCATGCTATATAAGATCGTATTAAAAAATTTATGAATCGTGTATTTGCAATATCTGGCAACGGTGCTGAAAATAACCCTGATCAACAACCAATTGATGACTTTTGGAATCAGGCAGTTAATTACATGCCAACATTAACAGGTGATCATCAAGTTAGGTCAATAGGGATTGATGAGGAGACAACGGGCCTTATCATTAGTTTTATAAAAGCAAGAGAAAAAGTTGGAACTTTTTCTTTGCCCTGGATTATGAAGGCTGAACATTTACCAATGAGTCATGAAGGTCTTCCTATAATATTACTTTCATACGATGGTAAACCTGAATTAGTGGTTCAACTTACGGAGGTGTTTGAGACTCGTTTTGGTGACATAGACATAGGAGTAACTAGTATTGATGGCCCCCCAGTTCGAGACCCTGAAGTGTGGATTCCACTTCATACAAATTATTGGAATGGTCTATTAAAGGACTATGGAAGGAGTTGTACAGATGATATGCCTGTCTTGGTTGAAAAATTTAAATTAGTTTTCCCAAATAGTGAGGGTTAATAATTCATTATTCTTTATGATTTCCTCTGTTATAATTTGATTTAAAAATTAAGGACAATCATGAGTATTTCTGAATTTTTAAAGTCTACGTTATTAATAATAATTTGTGTTTTTTTAGCTAGGTTCATTATGCCCCCTAGTTACACGCCTATTGTTGCTATGGCAGTATTTTTGCCGTTTATGACTCAACACAAATCTTTACAAATGCTCCTTCCGGTAGGAATATTATTCTTCTCTGATTTGATACTAGGCTTTTATGGCCAAACTATGATTTATGTCTATGGAACAATGATTCTCATTGGTTTGCTATCGCGTATCCTGCATAAAGGCACAGTAGGCTCATTACTTTTAAGTGGCTTCTCCAGTGTGCTCTTATGGCATCTAATTGTGAATTTTGGTGTATATATAAACGGTCTTGGAACTCTGTCTTTAGCACAAACCTACCTCCTAGCTATTCCTTTTGATCTAAAGCTGCTTGCTAGTACAGTTGCTTTCTCATTAGTTTTTTACACAGGATGGTTAGTCGCCCAAAAATCATTTTTAGCTTCAACTAGAAATTAAATCGTCCTAATACTTTCGCCTAGTAATTTGCCATAGGTAATGGCTGGTGTAACACCCATGCCGTTAACATAGGCATTTCCTGAAGTTGCTCCAAAGCCAATGACTTCTCCGATTGCGTACAGATTATTAATTGGTTCACCGCTTGGCTTAATAACTTCAAAATTCTTATTAATGGCTAATCCTGCAAAGGAACATAAACTCCACCCACTCATTCTGATTGAATAAAACGGTGGTTCCTTAATCGGCAGTGGTCGGTGTTGTCTGGTTAAAGTATCAGGACGATTATTTTCTAAATTATCATTATATTCTTGGATTGTTGATTCAAGGTTGAGTGCGGGTAATTCACTTTTTATCGCCAATTCTCTGATACTCCCGTATTGTTTGATCATGTTTTGTTTTTTTGATTCAGTCATGATTCTTTCGTTTGGCCATCCGTAAATTAACTGAGGCATCTCATCGATCATGTTTTGATCAAGAATAGCCCAATGCCGATGAGCGGGTTGTTCCATGATAGCGTGCTCAATGGCATCAACACTTTGATGATCTTCTTGAACAAAACGTTTTCCCTTTGAGTTAACAAGGATTTCCCAAGGCAGTCTTTCAATTATGTTTTTAGTCAACCCATACATAGTCGATGGTGTTTTATCATCCGTAAGGATCATTCCATACAACGGCGAGTATTTCTCACCACCTCGAAGATACCCCCCCACTGATTGCCCCAAGATTAAACCTATACCTTGGCTGTTTGGATAAGCCATTTGACAATAGAGCGGTACATTATGTAATTCTTCATAGAGATCAGGGTTGGACGCACACCCTCCTGAGGCAAGGATCACTTTATGACCTTTATAGTCAATTAGCTGTCCTTCTTTATTTTGTGTGATAACACCGGTCACATCACCATTTTTAGACTGCATTAAATCCACAGCACTGGTTTCTAGTAAAACCGTAATGTTGCCCTTAGTAATTTCTTCATCAACAATTGGTTTTATGGCATTCAAAATAGAGATCCCTCCCATTGGACCTTGAATATATCTCTCAACTTTAAAGGGGTCATGGGCTATTTTTGTAACCGGATGATGATCAAATATTTTATAACCGTTTGCTGCCAACCAATTGATTGTTATGCCAGCATTGTCAGCCACAATCCTTGTTAGATCTGGATCAGAGGTATTGCCATTGATTCTCATAATGTCATCATAATGTTGGTCAGGGCTGTCTATAATTCCTTTTTGTTGTTGAAAAACAGTGCCTGCTCCTGCAATTTGACCAGTGGATAAAAATAAAGTTCCTCCTATCACTGAGGCTTTTTCAATAACAAGAACCTTCAAGCCTTGTTTAGCTGAGAAAATAGCTGCTGGAAGACCTGCTGTGCCGCCTCCAATGATAATGACATCCCAATGTTCCTTAGCTAATGCAAGCTGATAAGGGTAGGGGAGGATAGCGGTTGATAATATCCCCGTGGTGTATTTGAGGAAGTCCCTCTTAGTTAATCTAGGGTTATTACGGAATGACATTTAAATCTATCTCATTAGTAGGTTCTGTATAAACTTCAGTGATCAGGTTAGCAGCCTTATAATGTATAATTATGGGGGTAATAGCAATCATTGTTCCCAACAAA
>CAYQEV010000055.1:0-3159 GCA_964416745.1 uncultured Woeseia sp. | reverse complement strand
AATAATATTAAGATGCAAAAAACATTAAAACTATACCAAAGTCTGACACGTCTTCCTTTAGGGAAGATTATTTTTAGTAGAATGCTTTGTTTTATGACCCCTTATTTCTCTTCAATCAAACCATCAATAAAAAAACTTGAGATGAATCAATGTGTGGTTTTTATGAAAAAGAGAAGAGCTGTTACGAACCATCTTAAAACTGTACATGCTATAGCGATGTGTAATATGGCAGAGCTTGCAGGGGGATTAATGACAGAAGTGTCACTTCCTCAGGGAAAGCGGTGGATTCCTTCAGGAATGACTGTGAAATATTTAAAAAAGGCTAAAACAAACTTAACTGCCATAGCGGATGGAAATGAACTGGATTGGAATAGAGACGGCGAGGTTGAAGTACCAGTTAGGATTACAGATGATAATAATGAGCTTGTCTTCAGTGCGGCAATAAAAATGAACATTAAAACCATGAAGTAAAATATTTATGAGTAATTTAAACAAACTCTTTCCCTACGAAGCTCCCTCAAAGAAAGTCACAGCTAAGATGTGTGATATTAATGGTCATATGAATGTTGCTTATTATCTTGAAACGTTTGATGTTTATTCTCGATCTCTATTTGAATCACTAGGGTTTAGTCAAGATTATTTCACTCAAGGGTTTTCATGTTTTGCTATAGAGGACAATATTAGATATTTAAAAGAATTTCTTGACGGAGAATCAATGTATCCTAGGTTTAGGATTCATGATTACAATCATAAATTAATACATATAGTGGGTGTTTTATTGAATAAAGATGGAGAGTTATCATCAATATCGGAAACCATTGTTGCTCATATTGATATGAACCAACGCCTGACTGTGAATATGCCACAAACACTTCTTCAGAAAGTAGAGGCAGTTTCTGTAGAGCATTGTAAAAAAGGTCCGCTTAATTTTGATTTAAGATTAAGCCTTAGAAAGAAATGACAAATAAAAAACTAATCTAATGATTCTCCGAGAGCTTTGGCACGCTCGAGTTTTGTGGGTTCTTCCTTCGGCAAGTAGTAACAAGCGATAATTAATGCTATCAAAGTGATTGAAAGAGCCATTAAACTCCACGCTAGAGCATATTTCAAAGCCACAGCGTCGTTGTAACCATTCATATAAAAAATATCACTTAATTTACCTACAGTATACGGCCCAAGAGCTAGTCCTAACATGCTCACCATAAGAATATAAAAAGCTCCAGCGACACCTCTCATTCTTGGCAGCACTAGGTCAGACACTGTGGTCGGTGCAATTCCAACCCACAATGGGGTGGCAATTTGAGCGATTGAATAATATAGATATGACATTTTAAGTGATTCAGTAAATAAAAGACCTAGAGTTGTTGGTATTGTGATAGCTATGACCATAAACCCAACATAGAGTCGTCCGTTTATATATTTTGTTCTTAACTTATCTCCAAGGTAACCACCAAGTATCACCCCCACGGTACCTGCTACTGCTGTGATTAAACCAAGAACAGTGGCAACTTCACCTTCACTAATACCGAAATTACGCATATAAAAAGCAGGGCCAAAGGCTGCCATTGAATAGGTAACAAATGAGATAAACGGGAAGCCTATGACAGCAAAGATTAAAGATTTTGTTTTGAACATTAAACCAAAGGTTATTGGGTCTCTGTTTTTAAGACCTTGAATCCAGCAACTTAAAAGATAAACACCGACACCAAAGGCAAGCCACTGTATTAGATCATTTGTTATTAGATATAATCCATAACAAGTCAAGCTGATTACAGTAGCACTAACTGCATTAATAATTAGAGCTTTTAACGGCGATTTATCCTGAAAAATGATTAAAGGTGATATACCCACAAACTCATCAAGTGTAGATTTAAAGGGTGAGGATTCTTGAGGGGATTCAATGCCTTCGCTACCGCCTCTTTTTGGTTCTTTAATACCCCAGGTAAAGAATGCCAAAATAATCCCGGGTAATCCGACCAACATAAATGCTGCTTGCCAACCTTTTAAACCTAAGGGTGCAAGATTTGGGTCAGGAAATGCATTGGTCCATAGTTGAACAATCCAGCCACCAAGAAATAACCCTATTCCTGCACCTAAATAAACACCGCTTGAATAGATTGATAGTATTGTTGACCTGACTTTAGGTGAGAAATAATCTGAAAGAATAGAATAAGAGGCTGGACTTGCAGAAGATTCACCAACACCAACACCAATTCTATACACTGAAAGAGCACCGAATGATTTTGCTGTTCCAGAAAGGACCGTCATTAAACTCCATGTAGCTAAGCCGATACTTAGTAGGTTTTTTCTTGACCAAGTGTCAGCAAGCTTTCCGAGTGGTATTCCAAAAATAGAATAAAAAACAGCAAATGCTGTCCCAAATAAAAACCCTAAATCACTGTCAGTAATATTTAGATCTGCTTTTATGTCTTCTGCAAGAACAGAGAGTATTTGACGGTCTACAAAATTAAAAATATAAACAATAACTAGTAGAAATAAGGCTATTTTTGCTGATCGACCACCAACTTTAGGGTAAGTTTTTTCTGTCATAATAAGGAAACTAATTGTATTAGAGTAAGTATTCTATAAAAAAAATACCCTATCAGTATTTTTTATTTTTTATAGTTAAACTAATATAAATAGTTAAGAGATTCGCTTTAATAGAATAGGAAGGAGTAAAGTATGAATGAAAGTAAAAAAACATTGGATGAGTTCAAAGACCTGACTATAGAAGAGCAATTTCATGATTGGTATCACGAAGGGATGTCTATGAGTGATGTCGCAAAAAAAACTTCTGCAATGTATGAAGATTATTGTTCTTGGAAAGAAGCTAAACAAAAAGCTTTTGGCGAGAGTTTTAAAAAATTAGAAGAGTCAGATTAAAAAGGAGAACCAAGTGAAGACACTCATCCTCATATCAACACTATTCATCAGTCTTAATATATTGGCAGACAATGAATCTGAACCTATCGAAGAAGGCGGTATTCTATATAAAGTGTTTCCTCATCAACTCTTTGATGGACCATTAATTTTATTTCATGATGATGGCACCATAAAAGAGAAACTAATCTATAAAGATGGACTCAAGGAGGGCCTTAGAGAGACTTTCCATAAAAATGGTAAATTATTTGAAAAAGAAACCTATAAAAATGGAAAATT
>CAYQEV010000054.1:3306-9212 GCA_964416745.1 uncultured Woeseia sp. | reverse complement strand
GGACAACCATGATGATTTTGGAGGTCATGCCAAGCGGAATGAACATACGATCGATGGTGACACCCGATTGGGCGAAGGTGGTTCAGAGTCATTTGAATATCCACATGAGTTTAGTGAAATCGTACTCAACCTTCTAAAAGATCTCGGTGTTGATATGGATCGATTTGAGACAGCCTATGATACTGACTTCTTCAAAAGGCATAACCTAGGTGCTGTTACGTATTTCAACAAGCGAATATTTGGCGAAGACAAAGTGGTGAAGCATCCTTATTGCGATTACCCCGGTTTTGTGGAAGGACTCTTGAGACCAACAATGTCGCATGAACAAGCTGCAGAACAATCCCCACTGAGCGATAAAGGTAAACAACAATTACTGAGGGTGTTAAAGGGCAAGCCAAGTATGCTGAAGACACCAAAGAATGAATGGCAGCAATACATTCGTTCTAACTCCTACTTTGATTATCTACAAAACACCTTAGGAGTCGATGACCCTGGGGTACTGAGAATGGCCAGACATTCTGTCGTTGACTATGGGGGCACACCAGAACTGATAAGCATGGAAGAAGCATTGGAAAGCGGGGCACTGGGTTTAGATTATTTTTCATGGAAAGACGCTCTGGATGAAGTGGGAAATGATGGGGGGTATATTAAGAACAAAAACACCTATTCGGTAAAAAAACCCTTCATTCATCACTTTCCTGACGGTAATGCCACCATTGCACGTATGTTGGTGAAAAAGATGATTCCTGATGTCGGGCCGGGAGAAAATGTCGAAGAGATTGTGTTATCCAAGTTCAATTATGCCGAGTTAGATAAATCCAGTAATAGTGCTCGAGTTCGATTAAACAGCACTGTTGTGAATGTTCAGCATGGCGGTGATCCCTATAGTTCGAGCGATGTTTTTGTCAACTATATCAGTGATAACAAGTCGTATCAGGTGAAAGGCAAGGGCGTTGTGATGGCTTGTTACAACATGATGATTCCTTACATCATTCCTGACCTTCCCAAAAAGCAAGATGCGGCATTACGTCGATTGACGAAGATTCCACTGCAATTCACTACCGTGGGTTTAAAAAACTGGAGGGCTATGAAAGAGATGGGAATCGGTATGGCCATGTCACCTGGAAATATACATCAGGCGGTGGGGATGGATTTTCCTGTGAGTATGGGTGGCTATGAGTACACCAAGACTCCTGACGATCCTTGTATCCTCCACATGAGATGCTGTGTGCTTGGAGAAACCGTTGGTGCACCACAAATTGAACAGTATCGTGAGGCAAGATACAGGATGTTAGGGATGAAATTTAGGGATTATGAAGTAGAGATCAGAGAGCATTTAGGTGGCATGCTCCCGAAGGATTTATTTGATTTCGACCGGGATGTTGCAAGTATTTCTGTCAATCGTTGGGCCCATGGTTATTCCTATGGAAACCCAGGATCAATTGGACGACAACCCTTCGGCAGAATAACCATCGCCAATAGCGACTCCGTCAATAGTTCTTTATTGGATAGAGCAATTGAGCAGGCATGGAGAGCGATACAGGAATTAGGGAAATAACGAGTAACAAAGAATGGATCACCAAGACGAATATTACGACAATATGATCACGATGTTGGAGCTGATCTGGGGAGAAGGTTATATGGCTCCAGGAGGTTCGGGTAATGTTGAAAAAATGTTGAATGGTATTGAAACAACAGGAAAACGTATCCTTGATATTGGATGTGGTTTAGGAGGGCCAGCTTTTGAGATGGCCAACACATTTGGTGCGGATGTTGTTGGTATTGATCTAGAGGCCCCACTAATCAAGAGAGCCACTGAGGCAGCTACTCAGTTGGGATTGCAAGATAGATGTAAGTTTCATACGGTCAAAGCAGGTTCGATAGATTTTCCAAATCAGTCTTTTGATATTGTTGTTTCATCAGGTGCGATCACGCAAGTAAAGGATAAGGCTGGTATCTTTGGAGAATGTTACAGATTACTTAAACCTGGAGGTTACCTCACATGTTATGACTGGACAAAATCAGAAGAACCACTATCCAAAGACATGTTTTACTGGTTCAAAATGGAAGGTCTGACCTATGCACTAGAAACATTAGAAGAATATAAAGCCCATCTCCAGAATATTGGTTATATTGAGGTTAAAATAAAGGATGCATCTGACTGGTATCGCCATAAGGTTCGAAGAGAGTACGAACTGATTAAAGGAAGACTCTATCCTCGTATGGTTGAGCTTTTAGGTCAGAAAGATGCCGATCATTTTGTTGAGAATTGGCGTGCGATGTTGGTGGTCTGTGAGAAGGGAGAGATGCATCAGGGGTATTGTCGAGGGCGACGACCATTAAAGAATTAGATTTAAATGATGAATAAAATCAATACACTATAATTTACTGCACCATGTTAATACTAACGAGATGAATATAGACACTCCAGTCAGAGAGCTTGGTCATGTTGATATTGATCAATTAAAAGAAGTCCTTCTCAACAACGAACAATCAGCATGGGATCTAACAACTATTCGGCAAGAAGAATTTGAAGTGCATAAAACAACAAAATCAATTGTAATGATTTTTGCTGATATAGAACAATGGCCTACTATTGAAATAAGAAAAGAAGAAGGATGGGATATTTTAGCTAAAGTAGCGTTACCAATCATGAATGAAATTATTCAATCAAATTACAACCCAGGTGGAACAGTTATTCGAGCTATTGCTGCAAAATTATTACCAGGAGAGAATATAGCTTCTCATTGGGATAGCCACCCGTCTTTTCTTTGTGGGCATCGAATCCATTTACCAATTAAAACTAATTCAAGAGTAAGATTTAATATTGACGGTTTACCCTATCAATTCAATGTAGGTGAAGCTTATGAAATCAATAACCAAAAAACACATTCAGTAATTAATAAGGGTGCTGAGGAAAGGATACACTTTATTTTTGACTACGTTCCTCTAAGTGAATTAGAAAAGTTACCAGCAATTCTTGAACAGAATTAATTACTCATCAAGATTTTTTGAGGCTCTAATAGCTAATGGAATGTTTTCTAATTTCTTAGGCCCAATAATATGAACTCCTGATATACCAGGAATTTGTTTTGCAATGTTAATTTGCTCAGAACATATCTTAATACCTTCAGCTTCTTGATCTTTAGCTTTTTTGAGTCGATGCATAATCTGGTTCGGTATTATTACATTGGGTCTATTTTTTCTTAGCCATTCAGCATTTTCAGTGGATTCTAATAAAGTTATTCCTGCTACGATATAACACTTCTCAAGAATTTTAGTGGGACGTATCTTTTTCATAAAAGCCTTTAAGAGATCCATGTCTAAACATGTGTGAGTGAAAAAGAATTGAGCCCCAGAATCAACTTTTTCTCTTAGGTTCTTCGCCTGCCAACCATCTTTTGGTGTGTGCGGTGTAAGCACTCCTCCAATGATAAAGTTTCTTGGAGGGCTTACTGTTCCATCGCTTTTCAAATTCTTAGCCATAGACATCAACTCTCTTGCATTTATATCCATAATTGCTTTTGGACGAGGTTGATATTCTTCTGGTACTTTATCACCTCTAATCAGTGAAAAACTACTGACTCCTAATGTAAGACAACCCAGCATGTCACTCAATAGAGAGATACGATTCCTATTTCTACAGCTAAGTTGAACTATGGGGTCTATATTTGCATTCAAAAGAATTGAAGCCACTACAATAGGGGACATATGCAATTGTCCTGATTGGTTGTCAGTAACTAAAATGCCGTCAATATCATCTCCCAAGGCCTTTGCTTGAGATTCAATTGCTTCAATATTACTTTCAGGCGTTAGGAATATTTCAGACGTGATTACAAATTCACCATTCTGTATTGAATTCTTAAAATTGTTCAAAATATTCCCTTTTATTATAATTCTTTATGCCGACCATCATGCTAGCTTTACTTTAAATCTTATGATTAACTCCTAATTTATTAAAAAAAAGAGGATAAAACCATCTCAAAAAACCTTTCAAGAGAAGAATTATATAAAGAAGCGTTCTCACACCTGAAGTCTGGGGATTCTAGAATGTGCTTAAATGTCTGCAATATTGGTCTCAAGAAATTTCCTGATGAATTAAATTTATTGTGCTTAAAGGCACGCACCAGCATAACGCTAAAGTTATTTAATGAGGCAAATAAGAATCTCAAAAAGGCTATTCAAATAGACCCTCATTTCATTATAGCCAGAGACACACTTGGTGATCTATTACTTATTCAAGGGAAACCAATTGAAGCGTTAAAAGAATATAGACTTGTTCGAGAATTAGATCCAAACCATTTTCAAATTTTGGAAAAAATAAAACGAGCTAAGACTGTAAAACAAGAATTAGAAAATCTTTTGAAAGAAAAGGCGAAGAAAAAAGATAAGACATCACAAAAGAAAATGTCTTTCGAAGATGAAATAAAAAAGGCTGTTGCTTTTGAAAAAGAGGACAGAAAACAAGAAGCAGAAGATATTTACAGGGATATTTTAAAAAAAGATAACGGTCATGTTGAAGCCTCCACACTATTAGCAAGAATAGCCATGGATTATCAACATTATAATGAAGCAGAAGTTTTTTTGAAAAATGCACTAAAGAAAGCACCTGATTATGCCAGAGCATGGAGCGATCTAGTTAGAGCTCAACAAGAACAAGATAAACACAATGAAGCTTCGGAAAGCGCAGAACAATTGATAATAATTAGTCCAGATTTCCCAGAATCACATATGATTTATGCAGGCGCAGTAGGAGCAGCTGGTAATCATCATGGAGCCATCAAAGCTTATCAAAAAGCAATTGAATTAGATGCTAATAAGCCCGGCGCATATTCAAGCATGGCTCATCATTTAAAAACAATAGGTCAGACAGAGGAGGCCATACAAGCCTACCGTCAAAGTATCAAGATTAAGCCAGATCACACAGAAGCTTATTGGAGTTTGGCTAATCTGAAAACATTTCAGTTTGAGAGCAAAGAAATTAATTCCATGAAAAAACTACTAAAGGATAAGAATCTATCTGATGAAGCAAGGGTTCATTTGAACAATGCTCTAGGTTTCGAGTACGAATCACAGGAAAATTTCACAAAGGCTTTTACACACTTTCATGAATGCAATTTACTGAGAAGAAAATCCGAATCTTATGATCCTGTGGAGACTGTCACTCAACATGAACAAATTATCTCTACATTTAATGAGGATCTTTTCAACAAGCCCACAGCTACAAAAAGTGATGTGACACCTATTTTTATTGTTGGTCTGCCTCGGTCAGGGTCAACTCTTATTGAACAAATTCTTTCTAGCCATAGTCAAATTGAAGGAACTTTTGAGTTAAATGACTTACCCAAAACAATCAATTCGGTTAGACGTAAACACTCTTCTGGAAAAAGAAACTTTCCTGATGGTGTTAATGATTTTACAACTGAGCAATGGCAGGCAATTGGCGATGAGTATCTTAAAAGCACTAAACAGTATAGAACTGATAAACCATTTTTCATTGATAAAACTCCTAATAATTTTGTCTTTATTGGAGCCTTAAAGTTAGCTATTCCTAATGCTAAAATTATTAATGCCAGAAGGCATCCGCTTGATAGTTGTCTTGGTTCATATAAGCAATTATTTGCAAGTGGTCAGCCCTTTACCTATGACTTATTTGAATTAGGTGAATATTATTTAGAGTATCAGAAGCTCATGGATTTTTGGCATAAAACACTCCCTGACTTTGTGCTTGATGTTCATTATGAAGATGTAGTGGAGAATTTAGAACAAGAAATACTAAGGATGCTTGAATTTTGTGAACTACCTTTTGAAGAAGAATGTGTGTATTTTTATGAAACTAAACGAGCAGTTAAAACCGCTAGCTCAGAGCAAGTAAGGCAACCTATCTACTCTAGTTCAATAGATCT
>CAYQEV010000054.1:0-3206 GCA_964416745.1 uncultured Woeseia sp. | reverse complement strand
AAAAGGGTAAATATTTATATACGTTTAGCTAATCAATTTGTTTTATTTTTAGGGGAAATAAGCATGAGAAATCAAAGCGGAATCAATTCAACGTCAGTAAGACTAGCGGTACTTGCAGCACTATACCCAGGTATCCAAGTATTAGCTCAGGACGGTTTAGCACTAGAAGAGATTGTTGTGACTGCAACAAAAAGGGAAGCTAGTATCCAAGACATCGCGGCACAAGTTCAAGCCATTAGCCAAGAATCTTTGAGAGATATGGGTGCTAAGAATATGGAAGATTTTGCCCGATTTATGCCAGGACTTAATGTCGTGGCTGGCGTCACAGACAGTACAGTTGTCTTTCGAGGTGCTATAACGGGTGCAGGATATATTGCAGCTTCAACTTCATCAGTTTATTTAGATGAGTTACCTTTGACTACCACTGGCTCTCAGCCTAATGTTCGTCTAGTTGATATTGCACGGGTAGAAGCTTTAGCTGGTCCTCAAGGGACACTTTATGGTTCAGACGCACAGGCAGGTACCATGCGTATTGTCACTAATAAGCCAGTCATGGGTGAGAGATCAACAACTGTTGACGCTGAAGCTAGAGGTTTCGGGACTGAAGTAGATGCAAGTTTTCGAACATCATTAGTTTTCAATACTCCACTAGGTGATAGTGCAGCACTCAGAGTCTCATTATTTAACGATAAAGATGGGGGATTTATAGATAATGTGCTAGGACACACTGCCGATTCAGCCATGCCAGCCTTTGGTGGTGAAAAATGGCCTGTTAATTATGGTGAATTGGATAATTCTAAATCGGTAGAAGAGAATGCTAATTTCGCTAAGATTAAAGGTGGAAGGGCAGAGATTCGATGGGAAATAAATGATAAATGGTCCACAAATTTATCTGCTATGCACCAAGAAACTTCTCAGGGATCAGGTAATTATTATGATGAGTTCAGAGGCGATCTTAATATAGTCTCCTTTCATGACGATTGGTATGAGTCTGAATGGGATGCATTCGCTCTTACGGTTGAAGGCGATCTAGGTTTTGCTCAGTTGGTGGCCGCTGCTTCTTATTACGAAAGATCAGGTAGAGGGGTATGGGACATCACAAATTATGCTCATTATTGGTCAAAGAGTTATTGCTCAGATTCTTATTATACTTCTTATTATTACCCTTATTATTATTCTAACCCAAGCACTGGGAAGATTGCTTTCTATCCTGTGTATTGTCAGGGAACAGAAATCGGTAATGATTTCTTTTCTTCTTATCAGGGAACAAGTGATGATGATAAATTCGCAGCTGAAATTCGTCTCAGCAGTCAGGGAGATACCTATGATTGGATAGTTGGACTCTATCTAGAAGATGCAACTGATCATTGGACTGCACCTTTTGCTGTCCCAACAACAGGAGGCAAACAGGAGTGGAATACTTCAACATTTGAGAGCTCATATTCAGCAGCAGCTTATAGATTTCAAGGATACGACGTAACTGGTGCCACCTCACATTGGTATTCAGAAAGTGGTACTGAATGGGATCAAAAGGCATTGTTTGGTGAATTTACTTGGCATGCCACAGAAGATATTGATGTGATTATTGGTGCTCGTGCCTTTAACCGAAAGAATGATCAACGTTACATTGTTAATCATCCCGGAGGAATTGGCGTACCTGGAACACCAGACACGGGTGATGCAGAAAAAGCAGCATACAGGAATCAACAAATAGCACTTGGAAAAGTTGGTCTAGACACTACTTACCCGAGAACTGGGGAAGATAAAGAGGTCATTCCAAAGGTCAGTGTTAAATATAATATAAATGATTCTAGTATGGCCTACATACTTTATAGTGAAGGGAAGAGACCTGGTGGGGTTAATCGAAGTCGAGGGCAACCATTTTATCCAAATGCTTATGAACCTGATCTTATGGAAAATAATGAAATAGGCTACAAAACAAGTTTTGCACAAGGCAGAGGTAGATTCAATGCGATTGGTTATCGCATGACATGGACTGATTATCAACTTGAGCAAGTTGATCCGTCACATACATCATGTGATTCAGCTGGTAATCCAGTAGGTCAAGGTGATCCTAATGCTGATCCAGGTGTTTCTAATGCTGGTGTTTGTGGACAGCCTTGGCAGCAAATTGTAGCCAACACTGGTAATGCTCACATTTACGGCGCTAACTTTGAGATAGATTATCAAATGTCGGATCAGTTCAGATTTGGTATGAATTATGAGTGGATGGAGGCTCAGACAGATGAAGATGACACGGGTGTTATTGAAGAGGGCTTAACGCTTCCTGTAGTTCCAGAAGGTAAAGGAGCGATATGGGGAGACTACACATGGGAAACTAATCTTATGGGCGCCAAACTTGGTGTTTTGAGATTGCAATACTCAAGGCAAGGCTCTATATGGAATAACCTTGATGGTGGACACCCTGATGAAAGTTCTAACCCAAGATTCCGAGTTCCTGGTTATGCAATTGCTGATGTTCGATTAGGTTTGCAAGCTGATGATTGGGAAATTTCCTTCTTTATTAATAATCTCACTGATGAAAGAGCTGCATACACCTATGGTAGCGGACAGTTCTTATGGGGTATGGCATCATCAAAAGATGGTGTTGATCATCATCGTCTTAGTTACGTGAATCGACCCAGAGAATTAGGGATTAGATTCACTACATCTTGGTGATTTAAGATAATGAACAATAAAAAAACCGGGGTTTAACCTGGTTTTTTTATTGTTAATGCTTCTTTAGATTTTGAAAAAACTCCTTCTTATATCAACACTATTACTCTGTTCTAATGGTTGGGCAGAAAACTACAGCTGCAGAATAAGCCAAGTTTTTAAGGGGTCTAGTGGGCAATTAGATGGGGTAGTAACTAATCGAACAGCAAAGAAGAAAGTTGGATCTAAGTTTGAAGTTAACTATGACACCTGTGAATTTAATGGGCAAAGATTTAGTACTCCTACTAAAGTTAAAAAGAGTGGAGATTTCTGCTTGTTGACAACAAAAAGTAAAAAGAGTGATGATGAGGATGTGCAAGTCTTACGAATATCAGATCAAATATTTCTTCTTACTGAGGGCAAACTGAGTTATGTGGGACGATGTAAAATTATATGAAAAAAAAGATCCTTCTCATATCAACTCTATTTCTAGTTTTGGTCATATACGGTGCTTGGAAACTCACCTCTCAAAAAGAATCAGCTGTAAATGT
>CAYQEV010000053.1:4095-9363 GCA_964416745.1 uncultured Woeseia sp. | reverse complement strand
AAGAAAGATAAATGAAAATTGATATAAGAAAACAAGATAATACTAAACTTGAAAGTATTGATCTCAATAAGACTGTTTTTGATGCACAGGTCAATGATGGATTAGTCCACCAGGTTGTGACTGCATATTTGTCTAATGCAAGGTCAGGAACAAAGGGTCATAAAAATAGATCTACAGCTAGCGGAGGAGGAATAAAGCCTTGGAGACAAAAAGGAACAGGTAGAGCTAGAGCAGGAACAATCAGAAGTCCATTATGGGTAGGAGGTGGAAAAACCTTTACTTCTAATAATCAGAATTTCACAAAGAAAATTAATAAGAAGGCTTATAAGACAGCAATGAAATCTATACTCACTAGCTTATTAAAAAACAAAAGATTGATAGTTATTGATACTCTCGAAATAGACAAACCAAAAACAAAGGTAATGAGTGAAGTTCTCAAATCACTTGAAGTTGATGATGCGCTTATCGTTGTAGATAAAAAACAAACTAATTTAGATCTTGCATCAAGAAATATTCCAAAAGTAGAACTTATAACTGCAGAAAAAATTAATCCTATAAGTCTAATAAGTCATGAAAATGTTGTGATAGATACAGCTGGTATAAAGAAAATTGAGAGTATTTACGGATGAGTCAAAAAATTAGACATGATCAGATAAGGACAATTCTCATTGAGCCCCATGTCTCTGAGAAAACTACTTTATTAAACCAAAACAGTGGCCAGATTGCCTTTAAAGTAAGATCAGATTCAAATAAAAAACAAATAAAAAGGGCTGTTGAAGAAATGTTTAAAGTGAAAGTTAGTTCAGTAAAAACAGTTTCTGTTAAAGGAAAGAAGAAAAGAATGGGAATGCGAAGTGGGAAAACTAATGATTGGAAAAAGGCTTATATCAAGCTTGAAGAAGGTCAAAACTTAGATTTTATGAATACAGAAGTATAGATAATGGCAATAATTAAAGCAAAACCAACATCCCCAGGAAGAAGATTTGTCCAAACAGTCAAGTCTGATGGTTTGCATACTGGTAGACCACATAAGTCATTGGTGACTGGTTTAAGAAAAACAGGTGGAAGAAATAATCAGGGAAGAATGACTACAAGACATATTGGAGGTGGCCATAAAAAATTATATAGAATGATTGACTTCAAAAGAAATAAAGATGATATACCAGCTATTGTTGAGAGAATAGAATATGATCCAAATCGCTCTTCTCATATTGCACTTATTCTTTATAAAGACGGAGAAAGGAAATATATAATTTCACCAAAGAAATTAAAACAAGGCGACAAATTGGTTTCTGGTGAAAAGGCACCCTTAGATATCGGTAATTCACTTCCACTAAATAATATTCCTGTTGGAACAGTTGTTCATTGTATTGAGATGAAACCAGGTAAAGGAGCACAAATAGCTCGTTCAGCTGGGACAAGTGCACAATTGCTTGCAAAAGAGGGTAATTATGCAACTCTGCGATTGAAATCTGGAGAAGTAAGAAAAATACTAATTACTTGTAGAGCAACAATTGGAGAGGTAGGACATTCTGAACATAACCTCAGAAAATTAGGTAAAGCAGGTGCTAAGAGATGGAGAGGTGTGCGACCTACTGTAAGAGGGGTTGCAATGAACCCTGTTGATCATCCGCATGGAGGGGGCGAAGGCAAAACATCAGGCGGTAGAGACCCAGTTTCGCCTTGGGGAATGCCTACTAAGGGCTTTAAAACAAGATCTAATAAGACCACAGATAAGTTTATTGTAAGAAGAAGAAGGAAAAGGAAATAAATATGCCAAGATCAATAAAAAAAGGACCATTCGTGGATCTGCATCTACAAAAGAAAGTTGAACAAGCTAATGCTGCAGGTGGCAGTAGAGCAAGAATTAAGACTTGGTCACGGAGGTCAATGATTATTCCAGATATGGTTGGTATGACTATTTCTGTACATAATGGTAGAGAGCATGTTCCTATATTAATCTCTGAGAACATGGTTGGACATAAATTAGGTGAATTTGCCCCAACAAGATTGTTCAGAGGGCATTCAGCAGATAGAAAGACAACAACGAGCTAGAATATTATGAAAGTAACTTCAACATTGAGATATGCGAGGATATCGCCACAAAAGACTCGCCTAATTATTGATATGATTAGGGGATCTGATGTGTTGCAAGCTATGAAGTTAGTTCAATTTCTCCCACAAAAAGCAGCAAAAATAGTTAGAAAAATCTTAGATTCTGCAGTTGCTAATGCTGAAAATAATTTTGGCTTAGACATTGATGATCTTAAAGTCACACAAGCGTTTGTTAATGAAGCGCCTACTTTGAAAAGGTTTAGAGCTAGAGCAAGAGGTAGAGGAACAAGAATTCTTAAAAGAAATAGTCATATAACAATAGAAATTTCAGACGAGTAAATTATGGGACAAAAAGTACATCCAATTGGCATCAGATTAGGCATCAGTAAAAACTGGGAGTCTAGATGGTTTTCTAGTACTTCAGATTATTCAAAATATGTTTTTCAGGATTTTAAAATAAGGGAATATCTTACAAAACAATTAAAAGATGCAGCTGTAAGTAGAATACAAATTGATAGAAGTTCTGAGAATGTGACCATATCAATATTCTCAGCAAGGCCTGGTATTGTCATTGGTAAAAAAGGTGAAGGAATCGAATCTCTCAGAAGAGAGGTTGCTAAACTTCTGGATACATCCATAAATAACATCCTGTTAAACATAAAAGAAATAAAGAAACCGGAACTTGATGCAAATCTTGTTGCCTCTTCTATAACCCAACAATTGGAAAGACGTGTGCTCTATAGGAGAGCCATGAAAAGAGCAGTAACTAATACAATGAGACTCGGTGCTCACGGGATAAAAGTAAAGGTATCAGGCAGGCTTAATGGAGCTGAAATTGCTAGAACCGAATGGTATCAAGAGGGCAGGGTTCCTCTTCATACTCTTAAAGCAAATATTGATTATGGTGTCTCAGAAGCATTAACAACTTATGGAATTATAGGTGTAAAAGTTTGGATATTCCAAGAAGACGAAACCAGTTGAGATAAATAAGAGAAAGAAATGTTACAACCAAAAAGAACAAAATATAGAAAGCAGATGAAGGGAAAGAATAGAGGTTTGGCTTCACGAGGAAGCTCTGTTAGTTTTGGTGAATATGGCCTTAAAGCAACTGGAAGAGGCAGGATTACTGCTAGACAGATTGAGGCAGCAAGAAGAGCAATGACAAGGCATATAAAAAGAGGCGGTAAAATCTGGATAAGAATATTCCCAGACAAACCAATTACTAAAAAACCTCTAGAAGTAAGACAAGGGAAGGGTAAAGGTAATGTGGAATATTGGGTTGCACAAATACAGCCAGGAAGAATTTTATATGAAATGAGCGGCGTTGAAGAAACCTTAGCTGAAGAGGCTTTTAAACTTGCAGCTGCGAAACTTCCAATAGGTACTAAGTTTGTAAGTAGGGACATTATATGATTGATCTAAATGAAATTAGAGCAAAACAAAAGGATGATATAGAAAAGATTTTGAATGATCTTCTGGATGAACAATTTAAGTTAAAGCTACAAGCTGCTACAGGTCAATTGGCTAATTCAAATCAGTCTAAGAGAGTTAGAAAAGACATAGCTAGAATAAAAACAATTTTGAAAGAGAAGGGAAATGACTGAAGAAGTAGAAAAAAAAGAAAAGAAAAGTATTACTGGGAAAGTGGTTAGTAATTCAATGGAGAAGACCGTAACAGTTTCTATTGAAAGACGGTTAAGGCACCCGCTTTATAACAAATATATTTATAAGACTACAAAAATTCTAGTTCATGATGAGGAAATGGTTTCAAAAGTTGGAGATATTGTATCTATACAAGAGTCAAAACCTATTTCAAAGAATAAATCATGGATATTAAATAAAGTTATAGAAACTTCACAAGCTGAGTAAACAAATGATTCAAACAGAAACAGTTTTAAGTATTGCCGATAATAGTGGAGCTAGAAAGGTTTTATGCATTAAAGTGCTTGGTGGTTCCAAGAAGAGGTATGCAAGAATCGGTGACATTATTAAAGTCACTGTTAAGGATGCAATACCCAGAGGCAAAGTAAAAAAAGGTGATGTTTATGATGCACTTGTTGTTAGAACAAAACATGGAGTCAGAAGAGCAGATGGATCACTCATAAGGTTTGATGGCAATGCTGCTGTTCTACTGGATAACAAAAAAGAGCCTATTGGAACAAGAGTTTTCGGCCCAGTTACTAGAGAGCTTAGAGCAAAAAACTATTTAAAAATAATTTCACTTGCCCCAGAAGTAATTTAAGAGGTTTAGATTGAAGAGAATAAAAAAAGGTGATGATGTTACTGTTCTAACTGGAAAGGATAAGGGCAGAACTGGACAAGTTTTGAGTGTTTTGGGTGACTCCAAAGTACTGGTGGAGAATATTAATATTGTGAAGAAACATCAAAAAGGTAACCCTAACACTGGTCAGGAATCTGGAATAGTAGAAAAGGAAATGCCTATTCATATTTCAAATGTCATGCTCATGAATCCTCTAACTAATAAAGGGGATAAGATAGGAATTAAGCAATTAGAAGACGGCACGAAAGTAAGATTTTTTAAATCAAATAATGAAGTTGTAGATATATAACAATGGCAAGATTAAAAGAACAATATATGCAAGATATAAGACCTGGGTTACAGAAAAAACTTGGTCTTAGTAATCTAATGGAGGTACCCCAAATAAAAAAAATTACTCTCAATATGGGTGTAGGTGAAGTACTACAAGATAAAAAGGCCATTGAGAAAGCTCAGTCTGACATGGAGAAATTATCTGGACAAAAAGCAATTATTACTAGAGCACGGAAATCGGTTGCTTCTTTTAAAATTAGGGAAGGTATGCCTATCGGAGTTAAGGTTACACTCAGAAAAGACAGAATGTATGAATTTCTTGATCGACTGATTAATATTGCATTGCCTAGAGTAAGAGATTTTAGGGGTCTGAGTAATAAATCATTTGATGGCACTGGTAATTATACTATCGGCGTTAAAGAACAGATTATTTTCCCAGAAATTGATTATGACAGTATAGATAGGATAAGAGGTCTTGATATTAGCATAACAACTACTGCAAAAAGTAATGAGGACGCGTTTGCTTTGTTAAAAGCTTTTAATTTCCCAATAAAGGAACAAACCAGAAAGGAAGAAATAAAAGCAACAGAAGTTGAAGCTCAACCAGAAGCAACAGAAGTTGAAGCTCAACCAGAAGCAACAGAAGTTGAAGCTCAACCAGA
>CAYQEV010000053.1:0-3995 GCA_964416745.1 uncultured Woeseia sp. | reverse complement strand
AAGCAACAGAAGTTGAAGCTCAACCAGAAGCAACAGAAGTTGAAGCTCAACCAGAAGCAACAGATCAAAAGGAAGAGAAATAAAATGACAAGAAAGGCAATCGTTCAGAGAGAATTAAAAAGGGTTAAAACAGTCCAACGTTTTGCAGAGAAACGAGCGGCATTGAAGAAAATAATGAATGATCCCAACTCAAGTTATGATGAGAAAAATGATGCAAGAATTAAATTTCAGAAAATGCCAAGAAATGCTAGTCCCTCAAGACTAAGAAATCGTTGTGCAATTACTGGCAGACCAAAAGGTTTTTATAGGAAGTTTGGACTAGGGCGAAGTAAATTGAGAGAACAAGCAATGAAGGGAAATATACCAGGATTGCATAAAGCAAGCTGGTAATAGATTAGGAATAAGATTATGACAATGACAGATCCAATAGCAGATATGCTAACTAGAATTAGGAATGCACATAAAATAAATGCAGTGTCTGTGTTGATTCCTAATTCAAAGATTAAACAAAATATTGCCAAAGTTCTCTATGAGGAAGGTTACATCAATGCTTATCGTGTTGAGGAGCTTGATAATAATAAGAGCCATATTGTAATTGAATTAAAATATTTTGAAGGCAAGCCTGTTATAGAAAAAATAGATAGAGTTAGCAGACCAGGTTTGAGGATCTATCGATCACAAAACGATTTACCCAAAGTTATGGGTGGTTTAGGTATAGCAGTAGTGTCTACCTCAAAAGGCATTATGAGTGACCGACAAGCTAGGCAAGATGGCTGTGGCGGTGAAGTTTTATGTGTGGTGGCTTAAATTATGTCAAGAATAGCAAAACAACCTGTTAGTTTTCCCGAGTCTGTTCAGATCTCGATTAAGGATGATGAGGTTTTACACATTCAAGGACAAAAGGGAGAACTAGAATTGAATTTGATTAGCCAGGTCGCAGTCAAGATAGAAAGTGATCAGTTATTGGTTAATTCAACATCAAAATCAAAATTCTCTAGGGCTGCTGCTGGGACATTTAGGAGCTTGATTAATAATATGGTTATTGGTGTTACTGAAGGTTATAAAAAAGAATTAGAATTGGTAGGCGTTGGTTATCGTGCTAAAACTCAAGGTAAGATGCTAAATTTGACATTAGGATTTTCACATCCTGTTAATTATCAGATACCTGATGGCATAGAGATTTCAACACCTTCTCAAACAGAGGTCCTAATCAATGGAATTGATAAACAAAAGGTAGGCCAGGTTGCAGCTGAGCTAAGAGCAATTAGACCACCAGAGCCATATAAGGGAAAAGGAGTAAGGTATAAAGATGAGCAAATTACCTTAAAAGAAACTAAGAAACAAGTATAGGATTTTATAAATTAATGATTTCAAAATTAGAAAAAAGACTTCGAAGATCTAGAAAAACACGATCTAGAATCAAAATATTGGAAGCCTATAGACTAAGTGTTCATAGGTCATCGAAGCATATCTATGCTCAAATTACATCACCACAAGACAATACAGTTGTTGCTGCTGCATCTAGCCTTGACCCAGAAATTAAAAAGCTTATTACTGATAAAACAAAGGGAAAAGTTGGTATCGCTAGAATAGTAGGTGAATCAATTGCCAAAAAGGCTAAAACAGCAAAAATAGATAAAGTTGCGTTTGATCGTTCAGGTTTTTTATATCATGGTCGAGTCAGGGCGTTAGCTGAGGCTGCAAGAGAAAAAGGACTTAATTTTTAACTATAAAAATATTATGAATACAGAAAGACAAAATGACGATTTGATAGAAAAGTTAGTAGCGGTTAATAGGGTTGCTAAAGTTGTAAAAGGAGGAAGGCAATTTGGTTTTGCAGCGATTACAGTTGTTGGTAATGGTAAAGGTAAGATTGGAATGGGCTATGGAAAGGCAAAAGAAGTCCCCTTAGCAATTCAAAAAGCCATGCAAGCGGCAAGAAAAAATCTTCATCAAGTAGCTTTGAATAAAGAGACAATTTATTACGAAGTAAATGGTAGACATGGTGCCTCTAAAGTTTATATGCAGCCAGCAGCAGATGGTACAGGGATTATAGCCGGCGGTGCAATGCGTGCTGTGTTTGAATGCGTTGGCATAAGAAATATTTTGGCAAAGAGTTATGGATCAAGGAACCCCATAAATTTAGTAAGAGCAACAATTAATGCACTTGACTCAATGAGATCACCACAAAGAGTAGCAAAACGAAGAGGTATTCCTGTTCAAAAAATATTCACCTAGTTATGAGTAAGAGTTCAAAAAAATTAAAAATTAAATTGGTTAAAAGTCGATTTGGAAGGATTAAGAAGCATAAAGCTTCTCTTGCTGGTCTTGGCTTAAGAAAAATTAATCAGGTTATTGAATTGGATGCTACACCAGAAAATCTGGGCATGGTTAATCAAGTTAAGTATCTCCTAGAAGTTGAGGAAGTATAAATGAAATTAAATACTTTAAAACCAAACGAAGGCAGCCGATCCAAAAAATTTAGGAAGGGGAAGGGTCATGCTTCTGGACTTGGTAAGACTTCAGGACGAGGGCATAAAGGTCAAAAAGCAAGATCTGGTGGTTTTCATAAGGTTGGATTTGAAGGTGGGCAAATGCCGCTCCAAAGAAGACTGCCTAAAAGAGGTTTTACTTCCTTAAATAAAAAGGAAACTTCTGAATTAAGATTAGATCAACTTGAAAAGGTAAAGGCCGACATAATCGATCTAGATGCTTTAAAAAATGAAAATCTAGTACCTAGATATATTCAAAAGATAAAAGTTATTGCAACAGGTGAATTGAATAAGGCTGTTACCATTCAAGGCTTATCTCTTTCAGAGAATGCAAAAAAAGCAGTGATAGATTCAGGTGGAAAAATTTTAGATTAATATGGCTAAGACAACGAAAAATACTGCAAGATCAGCGTTAGGTGAAATGACAAGATTTGTTGAATTAAGGCAAAGGCTTCTTTTTCTTATGGGCGCCTTAATTATCTATAGAATTGGTACTTATATTCCTGTGCCTGGAATCGATCCTAATGCTCTCCAAAATTTCATGGAAGAACAATCAGGGACTATTCTCAGCATGTTTAATATGTTCTCTGGTGGCGCACTAGAAAGACTGAGTATTTTTGCATTAGGAATTTTCCCATATATTTCTTGCTCAATTGTTATGCAAATGGCTAGTGTTACTATTCCATCACTAAAAGAGTTAAAGAAAGAAGGTGAGTCAGGAAGAAGACAAATAACTCAATACACAAGATATGGAACTGTCTTTCTTGCCTCATTCCAATCAATCGGCGCCTCAATTGCATTACAAAATCAAGGAGTTGTTGTTAGCCCAGGATTTAATTTTGTATTTACCTCTTGCGTTACATTAGTTACAGGAACAATGTTTCTAATGTGGTTAGGGGAGCAAATTACAGAAAGAGGTTTGGGTAATGGTATTTCAATGATTATTTTGGCCAGTATTATTTCAGGACTGCCTTCAGCAATAGGTGGAACTCTTGAGTTGGCGAATACAGGTGAAATATCTCCTGCTTTAGTCTTGATTCTACTAATGTTGATAATCTCTGTGATAACTTTTGTAGTTTTTGTTGAGAGAGGTCAGAGAAGAATACCTGTCAACTACGCTAAAAGACAACAAGGCAGGAAATTAATGCAAAGTCAATCAACTCATTTGCCTTTTAAAATAAACATGTCAGGAGTTATACCTCCAATCTTTGCATCAAGCATAATTTTATTTCCTGCAACAATTGCTAGTTGGTTTGGAACTTCTGAAGGGTTTGATTGGTTACAAAATATTGCTGCACAATTATCACCCGGGCAACCAGTCTATATACTTTTGTACGCATCACTTATCATGTTTTTCTGTTTTTTTTACACTGCGCTAGTGTTTGATTCTAAAGACACTGCTGAGAATCTCCAAAAGTCAGGAGCGTTTATGCCAGGAATAAGACCAGGGCATCAAACATCACAATATATAGATAAAGTGTTAACAAGGTTAACATTTTGGGG
>CAYQEV010000052.1:0-9650 GCA_964416745.1 uncultured Woeseia sp. | reverse complement strand
ATGTGAGAGTAGGACATTGCCAGGGCTACTTTTAAAACGAAGATGATTTATAATCGTCTTCGTTTTTTTTTAGGTTTGTTATAGTTAATCAATGAAAAAAATCATCCTCATATCAGTAAGGAAAAAAAGTTGACTCGCATGACTCCAAGCGAGGCTTTTGTAGAAACCATGAGTGTTCATGGCGTTACTGAAATTTTTGGCATTATGGGCTCTGCGTTCATGGATGCCATGGATATCTTCGAGCCTGCTGGTATTCGTTTTATTTCTGTTGTACACGAACAAGGTGCTGCACATATGGCTGACGGCTACTCGCGTGTTAGTGGAAAACAGGGTGTTTGTATAGGGCAAAATGGTCCTGGTATTAGCAATTGTGTTACAGGTATTGCTGCAGCATTTTGGGCGCATTCACCGGTTGTTATTATTACCCCGGAAACAGGAACCATGGGAATTGGTTTAGGCGGTTTTCAGGAAGCAAATCAGTTACCAATGTTTCAGGAATTTACCAAATACCAAGTACATCTAAACAACTCAAATCGTATGGCAGAATTTACAGGACGATGTTTTGACCGAGCGCTTTCAGAAATGGGACCGACTCAAATCAATATTCCCAGAGATTTATTTTATGGTGAAATTGATGTGGATATTCCAGAGCCTATGTATCTTGACCGAGGTCCTGGAGGAGAACAAACATTAGATGAGGCAACAACTTTGTTAGCCGAAGCTAAATTCCCAGTTATTGTTTCTGGGGGTGGTGTTGTCAATGCTGGTGGTGTGGATGCTTGTAAGTTATTAGCAGAGCGTCTGGGTTCACCAGTAGTCAACAGTTATTTACATAATGATTCTTTTCCTGCAAGTCATCCTCTTTGGTGCGGGCCGCTTGGTTATCAGGGCTCGAAAGCAGGTATGCACCTCATCAGCCAAGCTGATGTTGTATTGGCACTGGGTACTCGATTGGGCCCATTTGGAACATTGCCACAATACGGTCTGGACTATTGGCCAAGCAATGCCAAAATTATCCAGGTGGATGCTGATCATAAAATGCTGGGGTTGGTAAAGAAAATCTCTGTGGGTATTTGTGGTGACGCTAAAGCATCCGCTGAAGCTATGCTTAATAGACTTGAAGGGATTAGCCTGGCAAGTGATAAAAATAAGGAAGAGCGGGCAGCAAAAATTGCAGCCGCTAAGAAGGAATGGGAACAGGAACTCGATGAATGGCTTCATGAGAAAGACGCCTTCAGTGAAGCAGCCATAAAAAAAGCTGGACGAGATTTTTTGCATCCACGCCAAGTCTTGCGTGAACTTGAAAAAGCAATGCCAGAAGACGTTATGGTCTCAACCGATATCGGTAATATTAATTCAGTTGCTAACAGTTATTTACGTTTTGAAAAGCCACGCAGCTTCTTTGCTGCAATGAGTTTTGGCAACTGTGGTTATGCTTTCCCAACAATTATTGGCGCCAAGGTTGCAGCACCAGATCGACCCGCTATTGCCTATGCTGGAGATGGAGCATGGGGCATGAGTATGGGTGAGGTAATGACCTGTGTGCGTGAAGATATACCTACTACAGCCGTAGTCTTTAATAACGGTCAGTGGGGGGCAGAGAAAAAAAATCAGGTGGATTTTTACGATCAGCGATTTGTAGCTGGAGAGCTTGACAATCAAAGTTTTGCCAACATTGCTCGTGCCATGGGAGCTGAAGGGATTACTGTTAATCGACTTGAAGATGTTGGGACAGCTCTAAGAACTGCTATCGATGCACAGATGAATGAGCACAAGACCACAGTGATTGAGATTATGTGCACACAAGAGTTAGGCGATCCATTCCGGCGTGACGCATTATCGAAACCGGTTCGCCACTTAGACAAATATAAAAAATACGTCTGAATCTAGGAACGTTTTATGTTGAGCGCTGCACCATTTGAATGTCCACCAAATTTACTGGTTCATGCACAACAACATCCCCCACTAAAAACTGCGGTGGTTAATGCAACAACAGCATCAGTGATGACAAGCGTCAAACTAGCAACAGAACATAATTTAATTGAGCCCATATTGGTTGGTGATTCTGACATAATCCACTCTATGGCAGCTGCTATCAATTGGGACATAAGAGCATTCACTGTGATTGATGCTGAGAGTGACCTTAAGGCAGCGAAACTCAGCGTAGCTCTAGCACACTCAGATGAAGTGTCTGCATTAATGAAAGGCCATATTCACTCAGAGACTCTGATGCAAGAGGCTCTTCAACGCAAGCAAGGTATTCGTTTAAAGCGACGCCCTAGTCATGCTTTTTATATGACAGTGCCTGGTGATAAATCTGGCGTATGTATTACTGATGCCGTTATAAATATTTTACCTCGGGTAAAACAAAAAATTGAAATTACTCGGAATGCTATAGAGCTTATGCACGCACTTGGTAATACAAATCCACGTGTTGCACTAATTTCTGGAACTGAAGTACCAACATCTGAGATGCCTTCAAGTAGAGATGCTGTCGAGATCGTTAAAGAAGCTAAAAATGGTGTTTTACCTGGTGCAGAAATTGCTGGACCCATGGCTTTGGACGTGGCAATTTCTGAAAAGGCGGCGACAATTAAGGGTATAAACAATTTAGTTGCAGGCAAGGCAGATATTTTATTGATGCCAAATTTAGAGGCTGGAAATATTTTATTTAAGCAGATGGTTTATTCCATGAGCGCTACAGCAGCTGGTTTAGTGCTTGGCATGAAAGTGCCTATAATGCTAACGTCACGTGCAGACCCCCCAGAGGCAAGACTTGCTTCTGCAGCAATAGCGTCCGTTTATGCTGCTCACAGGGAGTCATGACAACAATGATTAAGCCGATAAAAAGATCAGTCGCTTTAGTTTGTTTTTTGGTAATAGCTTCGGGCTTGGAGTTAGAAGCAAAAAGTTCAATTACGGGCGACCAATCCGCAGATGTTATTTTTATAGGGGATCATATTATTACGGTAGATTCAGCATCTGTAGAAGTAACTGCTGTGGCCGTGGCTGGCCAAGAGATTATTGCAACAGGTTCTGCTGAAGAAATTTTAAAATTAAAAAAGAGCTCTACACGTGTTATTGAGCTTGGGGAAAATGCATTGGTCCCAGGATTTATTGATGCCCACGGTCATATGACGGCTGTCGCTAAATTAACAGAAGTAATTGATCTAGCCCCTCCGCCAGTCGGTCATGTAAAGAGTATTGATGATATCGTTACTTTAGTTGAAGCTTCAATTGAACAACAGCAACTCCCACCTGGAACTTGGGTATTGGGATTTGGTTATGACGACTCTTTACTTAAGGAAAGGCGACACCCAAATCGCAATGACCTAGATCAAGCTTCACTTGATCACCCGATTATGTTGACGCATGCTTCTGGACATTTAGCTACTGTAAATTCAGCGGCTCTTAAGGAAAGCAGTATTGACAAATATACAAAAAACCCACCTGGAGGGGTGATTCGTCGGATCTCTGATACTGGTGAACCCAACGGAGTGATGGAAGAAACAGCAATGGGTTTATTTCCAAGAAACATGCTGACCCCTATTGAAGATAGCAAGTTTGAAAATTTAGTCAGACAGGCAATACAACGTTACGTGAGTTATGGCATCACCACCATACAAGATGGCGGTGCTAATATGCCAGACATTGAGAAATTGCGAGTGGTTGCAAAAAATAAACCCTATATTGCTGATGTTGTGGTGTTTCCTTGGTCAAACTATTTCGATGATAATCAGTTGCTATCTATTGAAGCAGAATCATCATATACACATGGTTTACGATTGGGAGGTGTGAAATTTGGTTTGGATGGTTCACCCCAAGGACGTACAGCTTTTCTTTCAGAGCCTTACAATGAGGGCCCACCTGGAACGGCTTCTGACTATCGAGCTTATCCGATTTTTCCAGCAGAACAATTTAACCCCAAAATTGCTCAATTACTTGAACGAGGAACCCCCACGTTAGTGCATGCAAATGGTGACGGTGCCATTGATATGTTAATTGATGGCGTAGCTACAGCCCTTGAAAATAAAGAGATATCAGATCATCGTACGGTAATTATTCATGCGCAACTCATGCGCAGAGACCAGCTTAAACAAACTAAAAAGCTAGGACTGATCCCTTCTTACTTCTCGGCACACCCTTTCTTTTGGGGGGATTGGCATCGACGGAGTTTTGGTGAAGAACGAGCAGCATTTACAAGTCCTGCGGCAGAAACTGCACGCATGCAAATACCATTCACCATTCACAATGATGCGCCGATAGTTCCACCGGATATGATGCGTTTAATGTGGGTAGCGGTTAACAGAAAAACACGCAGTGACTTTGTTTTAGGACCTGATCAGCGCCTAACACCAATGCAAGCCTTGCATGCCATTACACTCGGTGCTGCATATCAATACTTCGAAGAAGATAAAAAAGGATCAATCACCCCAGGTAAACAAGCCGATTTAGTGATCTTGGAGCGTAATCCATTGTTGTCAAATCCCGATACAATAAAAGATATTGCAATTATGGAAACATTTGCTCGGGGACAATCTGTTTTTAAAAGATAATAATGAATTCTTGAGACTACTTTTATGGCCACTATTGATGAAACAATTAATGAAGCATTTAAACCGATAGCATCGGCGTTTAATGATTTGGTTTTTTACTCGATTCCAATCGGGGAGTCACAACTTCCTCTGATTGTGGTCTGGCTTATTGCCGGCGCCTTATATTTTACGTTTTATTTACGACTTATTAATATCCGTGGCTTTACACATGCAATTCGAATTATTCTTGGAAAAGAAGATAAAACAAACACGGCACATGGAGAGGTTTCTCATTTCCAAGCATTAACAACTGCTGTGTCGGGTACTGTGGGTGTTGGCAACATCACACACGTTGCCGTTGCTATATCCATTGGTGGCCCTGGAGCTACTTTTTGGCTCATTGTGGCAGGCTTTCTAGGCATGGCATCTAAATTTGTTGAGTGTACTTTGGGAGTTAAATATCGCCAAATTAATGCAGATGGGTCTGTCTCAGGTGGGCCTATGTATTATATGGATAAAGGTCTTGCTGAGAGAAACATGCCACGTTTGGGCAAGATAATGGCTTGGTATTATGCCATTTGTATTGTGGTTGGCTGTCTTGGAGTGGGGTGTATGTTTCAAGCCAACCAAGCGTATGTTCAATTTGTAAATGTTACTGGCGGTGCCGAGGGATTTTTTGCTAGTCGTGGGTGGTTGTTTGGCTCAATCTTGGCCTTGTTAACTGGTCTTGTGATTATTGGAGGGATCAAAAGTATTGCTAGAGTCACATCAAAACTTGTCCCTTTTATGGCATTACTATATGTCGGTACGGCACTAGTGGTAATAGGGGCTAATTTTTCAGCAATTCCCTCAGCTATCTCGGCAATTATCACTAACGCATTCAGTCCTGAGGGGGTTACTGGCGGTATGATCGCTGTCCTTATTTTAGGTTTTCGTCGCGCGGCCTTTTCCAATGAAGCGGGGATTGGATCTTCAGCAATCGCTCATGCAACGGTTAAAACCGATGAGCCTTTGACGCAAGGATTTGTGGCAATGTTGGAACCTTTTATTGACACTGTGGTTATTTGCACAATTACAGCATTAGTTATTATTCTCACCGTATACGATCCTGCAATGTTGAATGAGGGAACGATCCGCGGTGTTGAATTGACATCAAGTGCGTTTGCTAGTGTTATTCCCTGGTTTCCAGGTGTTCTCGCTGTTGTGGTGATGTTGTTTGCATACTCAACCATGATTTCTTGGTCTTATTACGGGCTCGAAGGTTTTGTTTATATGTTTGGGCAAAAACGCCGAACAAAAATAATCTTCAATACAGTATTTTGTTTCTTTGTAGTTGTGGGCTGCACTGTGCAGCTTGATGCCGTTCTGGATTTTTCAGATGCTATGATCTTTGCAATGGCGCTTGCCAATATGTTGGCGTTGTATTTGCTTGGACCAAATGTGAAACGGGAATTGGATACTTACTGGGCTAAGTTAAAAGCAAGATCGTCTGATTGACAGTGTAAAGCTATAAAATAAATAATTTATAATCATATAATCCGTTTTTATGCATAAACAAGTTACATCTCAATTATTGATGGTCAGGCCAGCTAACTTTTCAAGCAACCTAGAAACGTTAGAGACCAATAAATTTCAATCCGGTCTAAGTGTAAGCGACTCTCAGGAATCGATCCAATCTCTTGCTATTGAGGAATTTGATAACATGATCAATCTTTTGAGAGATCACGATATCAATATTATTGACGTAGATGACATTAAAGAATTAAATAACACTGACGCTATATTTCCTAATAATTGGGTAACTTTTCATCAGGATAATACTGCTGTTATTTACCCAATGATGGCCACATCAAGAAGAAAAGAAAAAAGAAATGACATTCTAAAATACATAGAAGAATTTGAATCTTTTAGGATAGAAAAAGTTATTGATCTTAGTTATCTTGAAAAAGATGGCTTCTTTCTTGAAGGCACTGGCAGCATGGTGTTAGATCGAATTAACAAAATTGTTTTTGCTTGTAAGTCATCGAGAACATCAGTCAACGCTTTAGAAGTGTTTTGTAAGCAGCTAAATTATTCTCCAGTAGTTTTTGAAGCATTAAATGATGGTCTGCCAATTTATCATACTAACGTGATGATGAGCTTGGGTCAGGAAACAGCCTTTATTTGTAGTGAGTCAATTAAGGATCAAAAAGATATTAAACACATACATAAACTTTTTGGAGTCTCAGAAAGAAAAATTATTGAACTGTCAACAGCCCAAATGAATCAGTTTGCTGGAAATGTTCTAGAAGTTGAGAATACAAAAGGTCAATCACATTTAATTATGTCTGAAAAGGCATATCAATCTTTAGAAGCCTCTCAGATCCAATCAATAATGAAGTCGTCGAAGATTATACCAATACCGCTGGATACAATTGAAAAGTATGGTGGTGGAAGTGCCAGATGCATGATTGCTGAAATTTTTTTACAAAAAACTTAATCATGTTTTGTAATCCATGAATGATTCAATGAAGGGTTCATTAAGTGTTCTTTTGGGAGCTTTTTTAATTAGTTTTTCTCCAGTGTTTGTTGGTTTAGTATCATTGGAGCCCTCAGTTAGTGCTTTTTATAGAGTTTTTTTTGGATCTATAGTCCTTATTTTTATTTTAGTTTTTAAAGGAAAGGTAAGAATTTATCTAAAAAAAGTTTCTAAGTTTCTTCTCTTAGCTGGTGTTTTCTTTTCTATAAATTTATGGTTCTTTCATAGATCAGTTGAATTTGTAGGACCAGGTCTAGCTACTCTTTTATCTAATCTCCAAGTTTTGATTGTTCCTTTTATTGCCTATTTTTTATTTGGAGATCTACCTAAAAGGGGGCAAAAATTTTCTTTGATTCTTAGTTTCTCTGGACTGTATTTGTGTTTAGATAATAACTTAAGAATATTTGGATCAGATTACCAGCTTGGCATAGCACTAGGAATCTTATGTGCATTTGCTTACAGTTGTTATCTAATCTCTTTAAAGAGAGCTAATTTTTATAAAAATGAGCAAACGGACCCTTTTTATAATTTAATGATAGTGTCTTTGATTGCATCATTTATATTGTTTATCGTTGTTTTTGTGGAAGGCAATAGCTTTGCCTTTGGTAACAGTGAAAATTTATGGTTAATGGTGGCTTATGGAACTGTTTCACATGTGCTTGGTTGGTATTTTATAATTTCAGGAATTCAAAAAATATCAACGGTATCTGTAGGGATTATTTTGATTTCTCAACCAGTTTTTTCTTTTGTGTGGGATGTTTTGTTATTTAATAGAATAATTGCTCAAATGGAAATATTTGGCATTTTGATCGTTCTTTTAGCTATGATTATTTGTATTAAATCAGAGGACCAGGTCATGAATCAATCAGAAATTAATTAGATCGAATAATGTTATTACTTGGAATAATTATTTTATTTGCTTATGTCGTTGGTTCAATCAATGCAGGATTAATCTTAAGTTACCTTCAAGGCTTAGATATAAGAACTAAGGGCAGCGGTAATGCTGGCGCAACTAATGTTTTGAGAGTGATAGGAATAAAATCTGGCATCACGGTCTTTATTATTGATTGTCTTAAAGGAGTGCTTGCAATTTATGGGACTGCATTATTATTAAGTAACACTGATCAGAGCTTGATCTTTACTAAAGAAATCTATTTTTATATAGCGAGCTTAGCATCTGTTATTGGGCATTCTTATCCTGTTTGGTTTAGTTTTAGGGGGGGTAAGGGAGCAGCTACAGGACTGGGCAATATTTTATATATAAATCCAGGTCTTACGATTGGTCCTTTGTTGGTGTTTATAGCTACACTTGTATTATCGAGATATGTCGGATTATCAACAATTCTTGCCTTTTTTTCGCTTTCACTTTTCGCCTATTTTTATATGGGTATTGTGGATATTGGGCTTCTAACCTATTTGTTCTTACTATTTTTATTCATACTCTATGCACACAGGGATAATGTTGCATCAATGCTAAATAAATCAGAGCATAAGATATCTTTTTAATATGATTCAAGAAAAGATCTTGATATCACTAATACATTTCTTAAATGAAGGCTCTAAGGATAAAAGAGCTATAGAGTCTTTTCTAGGTAGAGATAGAAATATAGATCATTATCTGGATGAACTTAATTTATTGGGGATTTATCCCCAAATCAAAAATGATGTTTATTCTATTGAGAAAATTGAGTTCTTAGATAAAACCTTAATATCAAATATGTTAAGCCCTCTAGAGAACAGTTTTCAAATTCAATTAGTGATTGAGGATATTATTGAAACCACAAGTAAGGCATTTTCTCCCTCAGAAATTTATAATAATAAAGTAAAGATTTGTTTAGCCGAATTTCAGACACAAGGGAGAGGTAGGGGAAAACGAGAGTGGTTGTCTCCGTTTTCATCAGGTATTTGTTGCTCTGTGTACACTCAACTGCATCTTAAATCAGCACCTCTTGGATTGAGTGTGTTCATGGGAGTTCAATTGGTTAATCTCCTCAAGAGTATTGGTTTTATTGGACTTCAATTGAAATGGCCAAATGATATTTTTTTCAATGATCATAAGTTAGGCGGTATTTTGATAGAGTTATCGCAGAATAAAAATAGTGATTTAATTGTCAATTTTGGCCTTGGTATTAATTATTCTTTACCAAATGAATTTAGACATATAGATGCAACTAGCAATAAACCTATAGATTTAAAAAGGGTTAAGAACGGAAATCTTTTATCTAGAAGTGAAATTACTGCTCAGATACTTAAAACAATCATCATTGGTATTCATGACTTTACACCTGATTCTGTAAAAGAAATAAGAGATCATTGGAATGAACTCGACTATTTTTATGATCAAAATATCAGTGTTAAGAGTGATAATGAGATCATTCATGGTTATAACAGAGGCATAGATATTGATGGATCATTACTTTTAGAACAGGGATCAAATCTAAGGAAGATTATTTCAGGCCATATAGTTCACTAGAATAACTTTCAATCAGCTTCAAAATGATTATAATCACGAAAAATTAGGTGAGATTGATAGGTTATTGTTTTTGCCGGAATAGCTCAATTGGCAGAGCAACTGATTTGTAATCAGTAGGTTGGGG
>CAYQEV010000051.1:0-9882 GCA_964416745.1 uncultured Woeseia sp. | reverse complement strand
CATAAATTCACTTCTAATTTGGATCTATAATACTTATTTATCAATTGATAAACAAGAAAACTATTGGTTACTATTAATGAATGACCGAATAATAGGGCTTTGTCCAATAATAGTGCCTTTTCCGTATTCAATGTCCAGCCACATAACTCCCTGATCAGTAAATTCTGATGAACCCCAGGACCAAAGGCTATTTGGTTTTTGAACTATTAGATAATCTTTTTTTGCTAATAGTTCTTCGTTGTTACTTGGACTTTTTTCAATTCTCATATCACCAGATAAAACGTATATAAATCGATAACCATCTTTGTTGTAACTCATGTTTGTTGGGGATTCATATTGCCAACCAGCTGGCGCATATCGAAGTCTAGCAGTAAATCCCATATTGGTATGATCACTTAACCATTTAACCATGGTACCTGGAAGATCTTCATCTGCTTCCCACTCCATAATATTTGTATCAGGAGTATGCTGAAAATTTGCAGAGAAAAACTCTTCAACGTTCTTCCATTCATCACTGTATGATTTGTTCTTTTTATTTAGTGAAATCGTTTTACCTGACTCATAAAAAATTAATTGAGTGGATCCAGGAGTGATTAACTGTCTTTTCATAGCAGAAGACCTATTACCATGGATGCTGTAAGCTGGTCGGTCCATAAAAGTTCCCTCTTTCATTTGCACTAAAGTCCCTTTCTTTTGTTTAGGACTTACAAACTCATATAGGGGAAAGCTACCATCCAAAACATACCCCCATTCATGAAAAGTATGATAATGAGCTTCAGTACCATCTGCATCCCATCCAGGGTTGAATTGGACATATAAAAGAGTTCCGCCTTCTGGGTTAAAAAATAAAAGTTTCCCATTAGTTGAACCAGATTTCCCCATTCTGAATCTATCATCCCAAGGTACTTGATCAATATTAATGACTTCAATACTTTCCCATACTTTTTCCTTGGCAAAAATAGTCTGATTTATGGTCAGACTTATCAGCAGAACACCAAATTTAAACCACTGGAATAAAGCTTTTCTAATTCGTTTTTGTTTCATAATCTCCTCCTGAGATGAATATCATTCTAGACAATGACATTGAGCAAATCTATGAGCTGCTCTCGCTGCCATCCGTCCAAAAGTAATAGCAGGACCAACACTCATCCCTCCAACTACTCCGTGACCCATTAATTGGCCATTACCAAGAACTTCACCAGCAGCATAAAGCCCAGGTATCACTTGATTTCCATTATCAGCAACTTCCATAGAGTGGTTAACTGAAATTCCACCATGAGTGGTTAAAATACTTCCACCAACAGTGAACGCATAAAATGGTCCTGATGTTATTGGCACTCGTTCTCTGTTTCTTCCGAATGGATCTGCTTCATTATTATTGACACTTTTATTGTATTGATTAACAGTTAGTTGCATTTGCTTATTAGGTACATTAATTTTTCTTGCAAGCTCTTCTATGGTTTTAGCAGATGCTATTATTTGACCCTTTGAAATTTCATCATCTAGCTGTGCTTTATCCCAATTCCTGATATCTAAAGTAGTGCTTGTTTTCCTCATTGAATCATCAAATATCACATAAAACAAAAGTGGATCTTGATTTAAGAAGGCCACTTCTCTTTCGTCAGGACTTCCATGCTCATTAATAAATCGAGTACCTTTAGAATTAATCCAAATACTCTTGGTAAAATGTTTAGGTGGGAATTGTAATCTTGTTGATATCTCAGTAGGTGTTCCTTGGAAATCAAAAATTGTTCCAGGAAACACAACCAAATGATCCATATTCACTAACTTTGCATTTATTTTCTTTGCCATATTGATTCCATCACCAGTTGCATGAGGTAAACCAACCCACTTGGCAGACATTACTTTTGGGTTATATTTTTTTTTCATTGGTTTACTAGCACCATATCCACCAGAAGTGAGGATGACAGTTTTTGAATATATTTCATCATCTCCAGATTTATTTTTCACCCTAACACCTACAATTTCTTTGTCTTCATTTTGAATAAGATTTAAAGCTTTAGTATCCAGTAATACTTGAAGATTGCCTTTTTTAATTCTTTTATTGAGTTCTTTGTTCAAAGGTCTTAGAAGTGAGCGCGCAAGATCTTTTCCAACATATGTTCTAGGAACTGAGTAATGATCATGATCATCCACTAACATGGGTGAATCTTCTGTAAACTCAACACCAATCTCTTCTAACCAATCAATCATCGAAGCAGCATTCTCTGTAGCAATAGAGAGCAATTCTGAATCGGCTTGATACTTCCCAATCCTCATAGCATCTTGATAATGTTTTTCGTATGAATCTTTAATATTTTTTCTCATTTGCATTTTGGCATTCGCTCCACTGATATGACCACCTGAGACAATTAACATTCCTCCGATAAAATTATTTTTCTCTATAAGAATTACTTTTGCACCAAGATCAGCTGCTTCAATTGCTGCAGGTATTCCTGCATTTCCGGCTCCAACGATCAGAATATCAGCAGGCTCTCTATTTGTGTTAGCTGCAGTTTTTTGAAGGGATGCAGCGGATAAAGCAATTGAGCTAGAGCCAAGAACTGCTGCTTTTAAAATTTCTCTTCTTTTTAAGACCATTCTAGTTTGATGTCATTCCTAAAGAGCCATCCATTGCATTCAGAATACGGTTAGTGCAACTATCTTTTAAAATACAATTGACGGTCAATAAAGCTAAATCTTTTCTAGTAACTTTTCCTACAACATCTATGTTGTCGCTTAAAAATGCTTTATTAGTTGCTGGTGTATCATCATAAACAATAATACCTGTTTTAATAATTGTGTAATTAAGACCGCTATTAATTAAAGAATGCTCTGCCTCACCTTTGGCTATCAATATATCTTTCCACATACTGTGTTCAGGATCTGGGCCAGCCCCAACTGATCCGATCAAAATGAAATGTTGTACACCATTTATCTTTGACCACTTACTTAGATTCCGTTGTCCTATGGCATGCGGATTTTGACTTTCTCCGACTTTAGCAATTGCATTGATTACAACATCATAAGAGACATCAGCGAAGACTTGTTTTATATCTTCTTCTAATAAAACATTGCCTTTGAGGTATTTAATATTAAGGCCCTTTAGCCTTTTGCGATTGGAATCAGATCTACTTAAAACGGTTATATCCCTATAATCATCATGTAATACTTTCACTATCTCAGAGCCGACCCGTCCTGTTCCACCAATAACTAAAATTTTTTCATTAGACTTTGCAAAGCCATTAGAGAAAAATAGAATGAAAATAAAGCTAAACTTTAAGGAGTGTTTAACCTTGTTTCCCAACCAAATAAAAAAACCACTATGAATCATAATTTTTGTTTATTACTTTATAGTCTAGAGTAATTTATTAAAGATTAATCTTTAATAAATAATCTATAAGCTTATTGCTTATTAATCAAATGATAAATAGTATAGAATTCAAGAAAATAATCTAAAGGGATACAAATGAAATCCAAAGCCTTTCATATAGTTTTAATTTTATGTTTTGTTGCAAAAAGCACTTTTGTTTACTCAACTGAACAGAATAATAATGAAGCATTAGAGAAAGCCATATCTGGTTTAGGTGGAGCTTTGGCTTTGAGTCAACTGGAAGGCTATAAGATAGCGAGCGAAAGAGACGAATACATTATGGGTCAAGGAGCTGAACCTGGAAAAGGGATGATGTTATTAGCCGCACCTTCCACAATTGTTTCTCATAAGCTTAATAATAAATCCATTAGGATAGATTTAATCACAACTCTTGCGGCTAGGGAGGGAGGTTACTTAACCAGAGAAATTAACACCTTACTGCTTGGAGATGCAGGTTATCTCAGTGAGGATGATGCAATGGGTATAGTTAAAGAAAGAGACAAAGTTCTCTCTCCTGATAAAGCGGCGGCTAATATAAAAACAGAACGGCTTCTTAATCCACATCTATTAATCAAAGAAGTCTTGAATGATCCCAGCTTATTGTTAGACCAAAAAATTCAAACAAATACTGAGCGAGGTTGGAGATACCATCAAGATGAAGTTATGCCCGTCACTATAGATCGTATTCGTCAAACAGGCCTAAGAACACTCATAGCGACTCAAGAGTGGGAGAATGAAGCCAGCAAGAAGATTTTCTATCCAAAGATGATCAATAAAACAATCATCAACCCTGAGTGGTTTAATGATTGGAAGAGTAGCACCCTAATCGATGAAGAAAAATTTGATCAATTTAGTTTAAGGGATAAAGTTTATCCCATAACTTTTTTCGTTAATAAAAAAACAGGCTTAATAGAAAAGTTAAGCACCATGGAATGGGATGTTGTCTATGGCGATATTGAAATTGAGGTAAAATTTGATGATTGGAACATGGACAATAAAATTCCTTTCCCTATGACCGTGAGAATGTCGCAAGGCGGTGCACCAAGATGGGAAATCAGGCGTAAAAGTATAGAACTCAATCCAGATTATTCGCCTGATTACTTCAATCCTCCCAAACAGCTAACATATGTTCATGATGAGGTCTCAGCTAAAAGAGGCTGGGAAGTAAGCCAAACAATGAGGATGTTTACCTTATCAGTTGCCTACAGACCCGAACTTAATGCATTCGAATTAGATGACGGAGTTCATTATCTTTCTGCTCTACCTATCGATGGGATCTACACGATGGTTGTTGAGCAAGAGAATGGAATAGTAGTAGTAGAACCTGGGATGAATGACTTAAAGGGCGAAGAGATTATTAAATGGATACAACAAAACATACCCGGTAAGCCCATCACTCATATAATTCCTACACATCATCATAATGATCATGGTGCAGGCATTCGACCCTATGTCGCTGAAGGCGCAGCTCTGGTTGCACATCAGACAGCAGTAGATTTTTACCGTGCTCAAATTAATCGACCAAAATCATCTGTGGTTATTGATGCGCTTGATAGAGAATTTGAAAGAGGGTCAGCAACGGTCATCGGTGTCCCAAGTGAAGAGTTCTATACAATTGAAGATACTGATCGACCGGTTGTTGTCTATCCTGTGCTCAATGGGCATGTGGAAGATATGGTTATTATCTTAGTGGGCAATAAAAATTTTCTATATGCAGGCGATCTATACGTTAGTGGTATCGCTAGGGACAAAAGATCAGGAACAAAAAGAGGACCCAATGTTGTACCATATCATTCAGCCATATCATTGAATGAAACCATAATGAAATTTAATATTCCCAGAGGGCCTCTATTGGGTTCTCATGATAAAGAACCAGTCAGTTATCAAGATTTAATTGATTACATCACCGATTGAGAATTGCATTGAGTAGGGGGTATCAGTTTTTTCAAATAATAGCACTTCTGCTCTGCTTATCATTCATAACCTTGAATATAAATGCCCACGAAATTGATACGTCAAAGTTGATCAAGGATTGTGAGTATTGCCCACAAATGATTATTATAGAACCAGGAGAATACATCATGGGTTCGCCATCTAGTGTTGAAGGATCTAGGGATGATGAGCGACCACAACATCAAGTTCGTATAGAGTATTTTTTTGCTGCCGGTCAGCATGAGGTCAAAAGAATTGAGTTTGAACAATTTATTCGAAGCACAAGCTATGACATGTCGGGTGGTTGTTATGGGGCAACGGAGAATGGCATTCAACTTGGCAAAAATTTAGATTGGAATGATCCTGGTTATCCCATTTCAGATGATCATCCTGTGGTTTGTGTGAGTTGGAATGATGCAAAAGCATACGCAAATTGGTTGTCAGAAAATACCGGTTACAATTATCGACTTTTCTCTGAATCTGAGTGGGAGTATGTAGCCAGAGCAGGAACAGATACTATTCGTTTCTGGGGAGATAGTGAAGAGGGATGTGCATTTGCAAATGGTGCAGATCTTGATATTACGCCAGAAGCATTTCTGGAAGAAATGCGAGCCAGACAAACAAAAATTGTGTTACCTGAAAACTGGAAAGTTGCAAACTGTCATGATGGTTTTATTACGTCAGCACCCGTAGGTTCCTTTAAGCCCAATGCATTTGGTATATACGATATCTTAGGTAATGTTGCTGAGTGGGTCGAGGATTGTTGGAATAATTCCTATGAAAATGCTCCAAATGACGGCTCAGCAAGATTATACGGGGACTGTGATAGACCCATATTAAGGGGCGCTTCATATTACGATATGCCGATCTATTTAAGGTCATCAAATCATTATGGTTTTCAATCAGATCAATCAAAAAATAAAGACACTCGTTACATCAATTTCGGTTTTAGAGTAATGAGAGAAGTGACAGAACATTAATGAGATCAATAACTGTTTTACTGAGCCTTGTACTTATTGTTATTTTCTCTAACGCGGTTTATGCCAGCTCAAGTAATCTTCAATCTTTACCTTTATGTCAATCTTGTCATGGCGATAAGCTTCAAGGGAATGAATCTCTCAAGGCTCCATTAATATCAGGATTAAGTCAATGGTATTTGTACCGTCAGATGAAGAATTATAAAGATGGTATTAGAGGTAATCACCCTCAAGATATTTTTGGTCAAAGCATGCGCCTAAGCATCATGAGTTTATCTGATAATGAACTTCAAGCACTCGCAGAACATATTTCTACAATCAGTGTTGATAAACAGCCCCAAAGCATCAAAGGTGACATAGAGACAGGTAAATTTGTATTTGAACATTGTATTTCATGTCACGGTGAATTTGGAGAAGGCGATCAGACCATAGGTGCACCAAGATTAACAGGTCAAAGCGATTGGTATCTTTATCAGCAAATGATTAATTTTCAAAAGGACATAAGAGGCAACCATCAAGACGATCTGTATGGAAAGCTAATGAAGGACATGGCCTACATGTTTAATGAGCAAATGTTGAAAGATGTGGTGTCTTACATTTCAACCATTGATCAAGTAGACAATAAAGAATCAGTTAAATAATTTCCTTAAATTTTTCATCAATAGTTTCCAAAAGGTCGGGAAACTCTTCTCTGAGGCATGCAATATTCATTTTTGAAAATGGTTTGTCAGTTTGGCTTTCTGTGGCGTTTCTGGTTGCATCAATGATGATTCTGCTACCCATACCTCTTTCCATGGAACTAGGGTCTCCACTCAATCCATTAGCATTGTCAATCATTTCCGATGACCTTTGTGGTTGCCATCTTGATCCTAAGGCATGTAGAACCTGATTCAAGTTATGAATATCAACATCTTCATCAAACAGAACAGTTATTTTTGCAATTTTTAAAGACGTAGAGATGGATCGGCCTATATCAAAGGTTTTATTGGTGCTTGTTTTTTTTATTTTTACAAAACAAAAACCTGGAAACTCTAGTGGGTAATGTAATCCGATGAAATCATCAAACTCAGACCGATACTTTCTGTTCAGATTGGCTTCAATGGGTGCGGTCAAGCAACCTCGAGTAATACCAGTAAATTGATTTGGAATAATAGGGTTGTTTCTATGCGTGATGGTTTGAACATTCATTACAAAGTTTTCCTTTTGCAGTTCACCGATGTACCCATACATCTCTCCAAATGGCCCTTCTTCTTCCATTTCATCAAGGGGGATTTCTCCTTCTATGATGAGTTCAGAATGAGCAGGCACAGAGATAGCTGATGTCTCACATTCAATAATTTCCACGGCTTTACCCATGAGCCCACCTGCTATTGCTAATTCATCTTCACCGTATTTAGCTACTTTTGATCCACTCATTGAAAAAGTAATAGGATCGGTGCCTATCACAATTGCAACTTGGGCAGCTGCTCTTCCTTGTGCTTTTAGTTTTTGAAGAAATTTCCAACCGTCTTGATTCACCTGAGGATTGATTCCTATTCTTTTTGAGTTCTTTATTTGGCAACGATAAGTGCCAACATTTCTTCCCAGTTCATCATCTTCTAGAATTACGCTTCCAGTATTGATATAGCAACCATTATCTGCAGGATTGGTCTGTAGAAACGGAAAATTGAAAAGATTGACTGCGTCTCCTTCGAGAATATTTTCTTTGCATGGTGCCTCACTTGCATCAATGGTGACGGGATTTATGATGGGCCATTTGCCATCTTTATCAATATGCTGCTCAAGTTTGTCTAATGCTAACTGATAATTTTGTTGTGATGAAGATTCATCAGGCAAGATGCCAATTGCTAATGCTTCAAGATCCCATTTACCAAATAAATTGCCAACAGACGATTGTTTAAATACATTGTTCTTTGAATAAATCTTGTCAAAGAATAAGACTGGTGCTTCACGGACATTGTGTTTTTCAATGATTCGATACATGAGAGCAGTTGCTTCATACTCATCTTGATTAATGTCGTCTATATGGAGGATATAGCCAAAATGCTCTAATGCATCAAGATACTCTCTTAATGATTGATAAGGACCGAGATATTTATCTTTCATAAGGGCTTCAACTCACCTAGAAATGCCATCAGTATAACCAACACCCAAATAAGTAGGGCAGCTTTATTTAAAACCGCTTGATCTTTTTTAATTGATTTTTCCCCTTCTGTTTTAGTGTCTGATTCTTGGGCTAATTGAATAGACTTTCGCATTCTTCCTACTATAGCTCTTATCCAGATGCCATTAACAAGAATTAGACCAAAGATTATAATTTTCCAAGACAGCCAATCACTTTGTATGATGCTATTGGTAGTTAGGCAAAAAATTCCTAGAGCAATTAATAATAATGAGAGTATGTATCTAATGAGTAAATCTAACTTTCTCAATAGTTCTCCAGTGACAGTTTCTTTTTTAAAATGAACCATCCATATCAATCCTAGCCATACTATGCTGAATAGCCATATGATGATTAAGGCAGTCCCTTTGATTTCTGAACCAAAGGTTGTAGCTAAGGTGAACCCAATAGGTAGGAGAAGGACTAAACTGGTTCTAGCAGACATATCAACAAGAAAACGCATTGATCTTACTCTCAACCTTTCTTCAATAGTTAGTTCTTCTCTAGTGATGTAGTTGCCTATGAAATAAACAGCAATATCGCCTCCAATTGCATAAACAAAAAGAACAACATGGAAAAATGCCATTAGGTCATGAAAGTTAATAATCATCCCTATAGTCTAGCTGATATTTGTGCTTCAAATGTTGGGTTTAATGTTGCCATTGAGTCTGAAAAGATTTTTCGGATCATATTTATTTTTTATTTGGACTAGTCTGCCATAATTTTGACCGTAGCTAGTGGCAACAAATTTTTGATCTTCATCCATTAATTCATTGATGTATATTCTCTCTGCACAATATGGTGTGAGATTATTCCAGTAATCTCTTCCCCATTTTGTATATTCCTCATTTTTCTCTCTATCACTCCAGTGACCACCTACTTCAATATCCCATTTAGCATTTCTTCCTACCCATGCTGTTTCATGTTCAGCAACCTCAGCGATTGCTCCACCAAAACGAACCACACGCATTGTGTCAAAACGACCTTCTTGACCCATCCATCCGTCCATCAAATTTTCTGTCAATTTGGGATTGTATTCGTCAATGTGTCTTCCTTTTATATAATAATTTCTATAATGAGCGTTTCTTTTATCAGCAAGTTGTTGATGTTCGATAAAATCTTTTTTTGACACATCATCTGTAAGAGGTTTTCCAAAATTGGTTATTTTTTTCAATGCTTTATCTGCCTTATTGTCGTCTCCTAGAAATAAAGCCCCTAGAAAAAAGTAACCTTCACCTTGAGTAACATTCCACATCCCTGCATTGAGCATAATGTCTGAAGAAAGATCTTCTGAATAATCATAGTAGAAATCCCAGATTTCTTTTGCGTACTTAAGATCATAAAGATTAACCCCAACAATAATTTTGCCATTAGGAAGAGGGCGAAGATTGTATTCAAATGAGGTGACCACACCAAAATTACCACCGCCACCTCTAATT
>CAYQEV010000050.1:7579-10369 GCA_964416745.1 uncultured Woeseia sp. | reverse complement strand
GTATTGGCATCTAAGAAATTATTGTAGGAAAGTTCCTTGCCTTGAAAAATGTTAGCGCCTAGTAATGATTTATCATTGATGTTGCCAAATGAATATAATCCAGCCTTTTGATGGGGATTTTCCCCATATCGAAGATCATGTTTTTTACTCAGACCGAGAGCTAAATTTTGAGGTATATCAACTTTTTCAACGGTTGATTGAAAATGTTTCTGGATATTTGCGTCATACAAGGCTGTTGTTTTAAATGCTTTTAGGGCTAACTCTTTTCTCATTAAATAGCCCACTGAACAATTATTATTATCCAGTTCACCAATCAACATCTCATAATCATCTGGGCTGGTAACAATTGTTTTGCTATAGAAGTTTTTTGCAGATGCCCTGATCATACTGGGGCCTCCAATATCTATATTCTCTATAGCATCTTCTTCTGTGACATCTTCTTTTGAAACGGTATCTTCAAATGGGTAGAGATTAACAATAATAAGGTCTATATTTTCAATACCTAACTCATCTTGTATCTCATCATCTATATCAGGTCTGTTTAGAAGACCCCCATAAATTAATGGGTTTAATGTCTTAACTCTGCCATTCATGATCTCAGGGAAATTGGTCAGAGACGAGACCGTTATTACCTCAGTACCTAGCTTTTCAATATATTTTGCTGTCCCACCCGTGGAAATGATCTTTACTTGATTGCTATTAAGACATTGAGCAATCAGATCTAGGTTTTTCTTATTAGACACACTGATGAGTGCGGTTTTAATTTTTACTGCTTTATTCTTTGACATATCTGAATAAAGATTTGCTTAGATAATTTTATATTGTTTCAGTTTATTTCTAAGTGTCGTTCTATTGATACCCAGTATTTTTGCCGCTTCACTTTGATTATTTTCGGTATATTTCATTACTTCTTTCATTAATGGTCTCTCAACCTCTTTAATAACGAATTTATACAGATTGATGGGCTTATGACCATTTAGAGTTTTAAAGTATTTTTTTAAAGCTGTTTCTGTCGAGTGATTTAAGGAACCGTTTAGTTTTTGATTTTTTTTATTATTTTTATTTTTCACAAAGAATATACTTCCCAAGACAAACAAATGCGTATTATTTAAAACGGAGTCCTTAAATTAATAAGGTCATTAACTATACCATGGACTGTATTAAAGTTTGAGGGATTAATATGATTTTACAAGCCGAGTCTTTTTTCTAAGTAATGAATATCTGTGCCACCATTTTTAAAGGCATTATGTTGCATGATTTCAATTTGAAGATCTCTGTTTGTTTGTATGCCTTCAATAATCATTTCTGAGAGAGCAATGCCCATTCTGGTTATAGCGGATTCTCTTGTGTTAGCAAAAGCAATCACTTTAGCAATCATAGAGTCATAATAAGGAGGTACTTCATAACCAGTGTAAATATGGCTGTCTACTCTGATCCCTGGACCACCAGGTGGATGCCATAGTTCTATTGTTCCCGGAGAAGGTATAAAGGTTTTTGAGTCTTCTGCATTAATTCTGCATTCAATAGCATGACCTTTCTCAGTAATATCTTCTTGCTTTATGGAGAGCGGTAGCCCCATAGCAATCTTTAACTGTTCTTTTACAATATCTATTCCAGTAATCATTTCTGTTACTGGGTGCTCAACTTGCAGTCTAGTGTTCATTTCAATGAAATAAAATTGATTATTTTCATATAAAAATTCAAGTGTTCCAGCACTTTGATAACCAATTGTTTTACAAAAAAGAACACACTTTTCAAACATTTCTTTTCTTTGTTCTTTTGGTATTTTCGAAGCAGGCGCTTCTTCAATAATTTTTTGATGGTTTCGTTGCATTGAACAATCTCGATCCCCGAGGCACACAGCATTCCCATGTTGATCAGCTAGCACTTGGAATTCAATATGCCTTGGTTCTTCGAGTAACTTTTCCAAAAAGATGGTGTCATCACCAAAGGCAGCTTTTGCTTCAGCTCTTGTCAAATCTATTGTGTGTTGTAAGTTTCCCTTAGTGTGTGCAATTCTCATCCCTTTACCGCCACCACCAGCGGCAGCTTTTATCAAGACAGGGTAACCTATTTCATCAGCTAATTTATAGATTGACTCTATATCATCATCAAGAGCTTTATCAGATCCAGGAATACAGGAAATACCCACTTCTTTTACTGCATCTTTTGCAGTTATTTTATTACCCATTAGTTTAATGGTTTCTGGTTTAGGCCCAATAAACACATAACCGCTTTCTTCAACTTGTTCAGCAAAATCACCATTTTCTGCTAAGAAACCGTAACCAGGGTGTATAGCCATTGAGTCAGTAACTTCAGCTGCACTTATAATTGAGGGCATGTTTAAATAGCTGTTTATTGATTCTGGAGGACCTATACAAACTGACTCATCAGCAAGCAGAACATGTTTTTGTTTGCTGTCAGCTACAGAATAAACTGCTACTGTTTTAATACCAAGTTCTCGGCACGCTCTTTGGATCCTTAGAGCGATTTCGCCTCGATTAGCAATCAGAATTTTATCTATCATGTAATTTAATTTTTGCTAATCAAAAATAAAACTTCATCATATTCAACCGGATCACCATTTTGAACAAGAATTCTTTCAACAATGCCATCGACATCACACTCGATTTTATTCATCATTTTCATTGCTTCAATAATACACAGTGTGTCGCCTTCAGATACAGGATCACCGACCTTGACAAAAGCCTCAGCATTTGGCTCAGATGCTTGATAGTAAGTGCCAATCATAGGGGCTTTTACTTCATGAAAACCATTCTTTGGGAGTGG
>CAYQEV010000050.1:6423-7479 GCA_964416745.1 uncultured Woeseia sp. | reverse complement strand
TTATCATCACCTTCTGTGATTTCTATCTCAGACAATCCAGACTCTTCTAGTAACTCAATAAGTTTTTTTACTTTCCTGATATCCATTAGGATTGTTTATTGATTAGATCGATAGCTGCATCCAAAGCCAGATTGTAACCTTCAAAACCTAGCCCTGAAATAATACCTACTGCAATGTCTGAAAAATATGATTGTTTTCTGAATTCTTCTCTGGAAAAAATATTACTAATATGTACTTCTATAAAAGGCACTGAAACAGCCAAAAGAGTATCTCTTATGGCAATACTTGTGTGTGTGTATGCTCCAGGGTTAATAATAATCACATCAGTTGATTCTGCCTTATTTTGAATGAAATCCACTATCTCTGATTCTGAATTACTTTGAAAACATTCTAGAGAACATTCGGCTTTTTGAGCATTGGATACAAGTTCTTGTTCAATTTGATCTAAATTCTTATTGCCATAGATACTTGGCTCTCTTTTACCTAAAAGATTTAAATTAGGACCATTAATTAGCAATATATTTTTCATATTATAATTTCATATTTTAAGAAGATAGCATCATAATTACAGAATATAGCTACATATTCAACGAAAATATGATTAAATTAGACAGATATACTTTTTCTTTTAGATAGATATAAAACTACTAGCCCTGTGCTCATAGGTACAATCCTTTCTACAATATCTCCAGGCGTATCTGGAAGAAAATGAAAGAAAATAGTTAGTAAAAAACCACTCATGATTGAGATTAGAGCTGCTCTTGCTGGAACATCCCAATAGAAAACTTTTGATAAGACCATAGGAACCAATGAAGCGCCCAGAGCGGTCCAAGCAAACACTACTCTGTTGAATATTGTGTCTGGTGCAAACAATGAGAACAATACTGCCATCACTACCACCATAATTATGGCTATTCGTGCAGTCTTTATTGAGGACTGCTTACCACTATTCCAATCATGGCTTACTGATGTGGCCACGGTTAATAATTGGCTATCTGCAGTTGACATAATTGCTGAAAGAACAGCCGCAGTAATAATCCCTGAAAAAATTGGCCC
>CAYQEV010000050.1:0-6323 GCA_964416745.1 uncultured Woeseia sp. | reverse complement strand
TATGACCAAAGCTCCAATAATCACACTTAGATTTTGAGAAATACCTAAAACAGAGGAGAAGGTTGTACCTGCAGCTTGGAATTGAGCAGCAACATACATAATTAGTGTTGAGGTGATAATAATGACCGTTAGGCGCATCAATAATTGTCTCTCTTTATCATCGTAATTATGAAACAGCACATCCGGCAAACTGACTGCTCCAGTTTGTTGGCTCAATTCCATTAATCTTGGGGCCACCCAAGTCCAACTCACGTAATAACCAAAAAGCACACCAGGTATTAACCACACTGCAGACAGCCCCCAAGCATAGGCAGCACCACTAACCCCTAGTAAAGTCCAAGCTGATGAAGAGCTTGCTGATGCACTTAAGGCTGCCACCCAAGGGCCTAATCCTCTATTGGCTAAATAAAAGTCATCTTGTGTTTTATTGCGATTCTTTGTTAAGAGCCCTACACCAATTAGGATGAGGTTGTATATAACAATGGTAATAATTACTTCTTTATTGGCCATAATGGTGCTTATTTATTTGGTAAAAGTACGATCTTAACATCTCTATCCTTGCCTTTCATATCTATGTGTTCATATGCTTTTAAGTAATCTTCTATGTTTAAGATTTAAAGCAAGATAACCCATCTTATTGTAATTGTTGTATTTGCTCTAAATCTTCCCTTTTAATTTCTGTGCTCTTACTCCAGATAATTAAACCTTCATTATTTACTACTATCGTGTAGGGAAGGGTTAAGATAGTGTTTCCGAGAGTCTGCATTAATTCATAGGCTTCACTCTGACCCACTAGAACAGGGAAATCTATACCTAACTCAGCTACAAAGCTATTCACTTGATCAATTTCATCAATTGCTATACCTAGAACATTGGCTTGATCTGTATTTCTGGTTAGATAATAGTTATTGAGTAAGGGCATTTCTTTTCTGCAAGGGGCACACCAGGTTGCCCAAAAATTGATTATTAAGGGTTCTTGATTGTGGAGATCCAAGATATTTATAGGCTGTCCATCTAAATCATCGAGTACAAAAGATTCAATATAGATGGGCTGGAGACCCTGATCATTAGAATTAATAACATAGAAAGTAACAAGGGATAAGAGGGAACTAATCACTATGATTATTAGGATCCTTTTACGAGTGAAGTATCCTATTAAATTTTTCATTTTGTTAATTGTTCGATACCCTCAATAAGTTCTTCAGAAGTGATAACACCAATCTTTCTCAATGAACTGATTTCATTTCCATCAGGGTTAATCATTATAATTGTGGGAGGCCCAAAGATATTAAATTGTTTCATTAATTGCTTATCGTCATCATTATTATCAGTAACATCAACTTTCAGAGCATTAAGTTGCTCAAAATAATTTAATAACTGATTATTATTAAATGTGTTTTTTTCTAAAGTTCTACATGAAATGCACCAGTCAGCAGTAAAGTAAATTAGTGAGGCTTGATCTTTAGTGGTTGCAGTATTGATCAATTGATTGAGATCAGTAATTGATTCAACTGGATCAAAATACTGGGTAGAAATTTTATTCGTTGTATTAGATTGATCAATCCCTAGATAAGATGGCGAATAAAAATACAAGCCAGAGAATAGAATTAATAATGATGTTCTTAATACTCTAGACAACGGAGAGCCTATTAGTTCTCCTTTAACTCTACCTAAGAAATAAAATATGGTAGAGACGATCAAAAGAACCCAAAGTTTTGATAAAAGGCTGTCACTGATAATTGGATTCATGATCCAAATGGCTAGAGCAAACATAACGAAACCAAAAACATTTTTTATTGTTTCGAGGTAATCTCCAGATTTTGGTAACCATCGAGAAGCTGACAAACCAATTATTATTAGAGGGATTCCTAAACCAAGACTCAAGGAAGATAGGGCAACAATGCCTCTAAAAATATTACCACTTTCTCCAATAACCATAAGAGTAGCAACTAAGGGTGGGGCAACACAGGCGGTCACTAGTAAAGCTGACAGCGAACCAATAATGACAACACCAATATAACTACCACCGACCTGATTTGATAACACTGTGTTGACTCTATTCATCACGTTACTTGGGAGTTGAACATTAAATAATCCCAACATCCCTAGTCCCAATACAATAAATAGAATTGACATAGAGATAATGAATGCTGGCAGAGTAAACAAAGCTTGCATTTGTTGACCAGCTAGTGCTGCTGCGACCCCTGCAATGCAATAAGTTATTGCCATACCTAAAACATAGCTCATTGATAAACCTAGGCTTTTTAATTTATTATTATTGGATTGACCGATAATAATTGAAGAGAGAATGGGTATGGTTGGTAAATGACAAGGTGTGAAAGCAAGAGCAAAACCCAGCCCAAGAAACATTAAAGAAACTAAAAAAATATTAGCCTCTGAGATGATATTGCCAAGCCTAACCTGATCAGAGATCTCTATACCTGATGTGTTTATTGAGGCCTCTGTAAGACTGTCCGCAGTAGCTGTTCTAAGCCATTTTTGAGGAGGGTAACATAGACCAATATCAGCACATCCCTGAGAGTTGATTTGAATGTCAAAGGCATTGATAGTTTCACCAGTGCTTATTGAAATTGGGATATAGACTGTGAAGTTTTTCCTAAAAATTTCAGTTTTACCAAAAAATTCATCTTCATACTTTATTCCCTCAGGAAGAGTTGTCGTACCTAATAGGATTCTTGAATCGAGACTAGAGTATGAAATTTTATCTTTATACAAATAGTATCCATCTTTAATTTGATGAGAAATTTGTATGACATTGTTTTGATAAGCCACCTCAACTGGAAAAGCATCTTGTGGTTTTAGCACTTGTTGGGCAAATATATTAATGGTAGCTAGAGAGAAGCATATTAATAAAACATTACTGAATGGCTTTGTTAGTCTGTTTAATCTTGTCAACATATGAATATCTTTCGTAAAAAAAACAAAAAAAGTTCTCAATCTAACTTGAATTTTTTAAATTCATCCTTATTATTAGCACTCTTCTATTGAGACTGCTAATTCTCAATGAGAAAGTAAAGAGATAATAACAAATTAAGGAGATCATAGATGAATATTCGTCCACTTCAAGATCGTGTGATTGTTAGACGCATGGAGGAAGAAACTACTTCACCAGGCGGAATTGTAATTCCTGATAGCGCTACTGAAAAACCCAGTAAGGGAGAAGTAGTCGCTGTAGGTAATGGGTTAGTTCTAGACAATGGTGAAATGAGACCATTGGATCTTAAAATAGGAGATAAAGTTCTGTTTGGAAAATACAGCGGAACCGAGGTCAAGATTGATGGTGAAGAACTCCTGGTCATGAAAGAAGATGATGTAATGGCAGTTTTTGATTAATTAACACCCATCATAAATATTAACTATTAAATAAAGAGGAAAAACAAATGGCTGCAAAAGAAGTTAAATTTGGTAATAGCGCTCGTCAAAAAATGTTAACTGGTATCAGTGTACTTGCTGATGCTGTAAAAGTTACTTTGGGTCCAAAAGGAAGAAACGTTGTTTTGGATAAAAGTTTTGGTGCTCCAACAGTAACCAAGGACGGAGTATCTGTTGCTAAAGAAATTGAGTTAGAAGATAATTTTGAGAATATGGGAGCACAGATGGTAAAAGAGGTTGCCTCTCAAACATCTGATATTGCTGGAGACGGAACGACTACAGCAACTGTACTTGCCCAAGCTATTTTTAGAGAAGGCTTAAAATCAGTAGCTGCTGGCTTTAATCCAATGGATCTTAAAAGAGGAATCGATAAAGCAACTGGTGCTGTTATTGAGAGCCTCCAATCAATCTCTGTGCCGTGTGGAGATGATACATCTATTGCTCAAGTAGGAACGATTTCAGCAAACTCTGACTCAGCAGTTGGTGAAGTTATTGCTGAGGCTATGCAAAAAGTTGGTAAGGAAGGCGTAATAACAGTCGAAGAGGCTTCTGGTTTAGAAAATGAGCTAGATGTTGTGGAAGGCATGCAATTTGACAGAGGTTATTTATCGCCTTATTTCATCAACCAAGCAGATAGCCAGAGTGTAGAGCTCGAAGAGCCTTTTATTCTGCTCTTCGATAAAAAAATAGCTAACATTAGAGACTTACTTCCATTGCTGGAAGGTGTCGCTAAATCCGGCAGACCTCTGCTTGTGATCGCAGAAGACATTGAAGGCGAAGCATTGGCTACATTGGTTGTTAATAATATAAGAGGCATTGTTAAAGTTGCAGGTGTTAAAGCACCAGGCTTTGGAGATAGAAGAAAAGCAATGTTACAAGATATTGCGATTCTTACAGGCGGACAAGTTATCTCAGAAGAGGTTGGCTTAAGCCTTGAAAAAACAACTCTAGAGGATTTAGGTACAGCTAAGAAGGTTCAAATCACAAAAGAAAATACAACGGTGATTGATGGTGCTGGTACTGGATCTGATATCAAAGCTAGGATTGGACAAATTAACGCTGAGATTGAAGATTCTTCTTCAGACTATGACCGAGAAAAACTGCAAGAACGTCTTGCTAAACTTTCAGGTGGTGTGGCAGTGATTAAAGTTGGTGCTGCTACAGAAATTGAGATGAAAGAGAAAAAAGCTCGTGTCGAGGATGCATTAAACGCAACCAAAGCTGCTGTAATGGAAGGTATTGTTCCCGGTGGAGGTGTTGCACTTGTTAGAGCTAAAGCATCTTTAGAGAAGCTAGAAGGCGAGAATGATGATCAGAATGTTGGTATTAACATCCTTAGAAGAGCTCTTGAAGAGCCACTAAGACAAATCGTTAGTAATGCCGGAAGTGATTCATCAGTGATTCTAAATGAAGTCGCTAATGGTAAAGGTAATTTTGGATATAATGCAGCCACTAATGAGTATGGGGATATGGTTGAGATGGGTATTGTTGACCCAACCAAAGTAACTCGATATGCACTACAAAATGCTGCGTCTGTAACAGGATTATTGTTGACCACAGAAGCTATGGTTACCGATGCACCTCAAGACGATGCTCCAGTTGCACCAATGCCAGATATGGGCGGCATGGGCGGCATGGGCGGTATGATGTAATTATCAGAGCGTCTTATAAGATTAAAAAGCCCTGCATAGCAGGGCTTTTTTATTGATAGAATGGTTCAAGTTATGGCAACTAATGAAGAAAAATTAATCCAGATCACAAAAGATACATTACCCTTATCTTGTCCCTTACCTGAATACGATGATTGGGATGGTCATCCTAGGGTATTTTTAGAAGTCGAAACCAAAAGAACCGCATGCCCTTATTGTGGGACTGTTTATGAAGTAGTTGACTTTGATGAATGACCCTTCAATTTGTCATGTCAACTTAGCAGATGGGTTTAGAGGAGGAGAAAGACAGACTTTTCTCTTAATGGAGGAACTGGCTTCTAGAGGTTTTAAACAAAGCTTAATAGCAAAATCAAGTTCCAACTTGGCGTCTAATTCAAAATTAATTGAAGGCCTTGAGGTAATAGAATCATCATTAAATGGTTTTGACTGCAGAGCATATTTCAAAGAAGCTCCATTATTGCATTTACATGAATCAAGGGTATTTGCAGCAATCTGGTCTTACACGATAGCTCCTGAGAGAAAACACATCGTTACCAGAAGAGTGGAAAGACCACCAAGATCTAATTTTATCAACAAAAGTATCTATAGTAATGCGAATCAAACGGTTACATTAAGTCGGGCAATTTCCACATCAATTGAAAAGAGTCTCGATTTAGATCTTGATCCCATAGTTATACCGAGTGCTAAAACTGGATTTACTAACGATCAAATTGAAGTTCAAAAGATTAGATCAAAAATGGGAGGTCGTTTTATTGTTGGGCATATCGGAGCTCTTGATGATAGCCATAAGGGTCAATTACAGATAATAGAATTGGCAAAGATGACCCATGAGACTTTTCCAGAAATTTGTTTTTTATTAGTAGGCTCAGGTAAGGATGATGAATATTTCAAGCAACTTACTCAAGATCTTAATAATATTGAGCTTGTAGGGCAAAAAGAAAATGTTGGAGATTATTTAGCCGCATTTGATCTTTTTATTTTTCCATCCAGGCATGAAGGTTTGGGTTCAATTTTATTGGATGCAATGGATTTCGGGCTACCAATTATAGCTTCAAATGTTGGAGGAATACCCGAAATAATTCAAAACGGAGTCAATGGCATTTTGGTGAATTTAAATTCTTTTGATGATTACTTCAATGCTCTAAAATCTTTATTTTCTGACGTTAAAATGAGGTTGAGAATAGAGCAGACCAATAAAGAAAAAGGAAAAAGTTTTTCTGTTAAAACTATGACTGATCAATACATTAATCTTTATAATCA
>CAYQEV010000049.1:0-10599 GCA_964416745.1 uncultured Woeseia sp. | reverse complement strand
TTAACCTTTACAAGCTTTCCAAGCCTGCGCAATCGACCACTCTGCCATCTCTCCTGAAGATATATGTTACATCAACTGTGTGACTTGAGAGTCTATTTAATTTAGATTAGGGTATGATTCTAACTATAAAAAAATAAAAACAATTTATGAATAGATTTCCAAGAAACGACACCCTACTAGAAACATTTCAATGGCGAATTGAACAGTCATCAGATGACATAGCTTTTAAATTTAATGACCGTGAAACAACATACAAAGAATATGACCAAAAAGCTAATCGTGTTGCTAATGGAATCATTGCAGAGGGTTGTTCCCCAAATTCAAGAGTAGCTGTCTTAGCTAAGAACTCTGACATGTATGCAGAGATCATGTTCGGGAGTCTTAAATCAAGAACTGCGTTAGTTGGCCTTAATTGGAGACTGGCTGCACCTGAAGTGGTTTTTGTGGTGAATGATTCTGAGAGCGAAGTGCTTTTTGTTGGGCCAGATTTCTATGAACTGGTTGATTCAATTAAAGATGAGTTTTCTCATGTTAGACAAATCATTGCCATGGAAGATGACCATGATAGCTGGCAAAGTTATGAATCATGGAGAGACTCTTTTGAAGATACTGATCCAAAACTTAAGGGTAATGCTGATGATGATGTTATTCAGTTGTATACATCAGGAACAACTGGCCACCCGAAAGGAGTTAGATTAACGAATAAGAATGTTAATGCTTCTACACCTATGGTTGAAGAGACCTGGGGTAAAGATTGGCATGAAAAATCCGTTAATTTTGTACTCTCACCTCTCTTTCATATTGCCGGATCTAATATTGTAATTATGGGTGTGGTTTTTGGTTGTAAGAATATTGTCATTCCAGAGCCTGACCCAGGTCTCATTTTACATTTGATTCATACAGAAAAAATAGAAACTGCCTTTATGGTCCCTGCCTTAATACAGTTTTTAATAAATCACCCTGATGCTGAAACAACTGATTTCTCATCGTTAAGACAAATTGTCTATGGAGCATCTCCCATTTCTGAGGATACACTTGTAAAAGCCATAGAAGTTATGGGATGTGAATTCTGGCAAGTGTACGGGCTCACTGAAAGCTCAGGAATTGGCACCACTTTATCACCAGAAGCTCATGACCCTAAACTCGGCAAACTTCGATCGTGTGGGCAAAAATACACTGGAGTAGAAATAAAAGTTGTTGACGATGCTAATCAAGAAGTGCCCCTGGGTGAGGTTGGCGAAATACTAATTAGGTCATCAGCGATCATGAAAGGCTATTGGAATAGAGATGAGGCAAATAAAGAATCGATTGTTGATGAATGGTTTTATACTGGAGACGCAGGATATTTTGATAAAGACGATTTTCTATATATACATGATCGAGTAAAAGACATGATTATCTCAGGCGGTGAAAATATTTACCCAGCTGAGGTTGAAAATGCACTAATGAGCCATCCTGATATTATTGATGCAGCAGTGGTGGGTGTTCCCGATGATAAATGGGGTGAAACTGTAAAAGCATTTATTACGTTAAGAAATGACGTATACGACAACGCCACAGATTTACTTGATAAATTAGACGATTACTTGAGTGAGGGGATTGATTTTGCCAATGAATTATCAAACAAAGGCTCAGAACTTGGCAGATATATTGAGAATGAAATCATCAGTTATTCAAAGGAACAAATTGCCTCCTACAAGTGCCCTACTTCCATTGAGTTTATAAAAGATATTCCACGCAATCCTTCAGGTAAAATTTTAAGAAGAGTCTTAAGAGAACCATTCTGGGCAGAGAAGGGACGAAATATATCCTAATTGAAACCGGACATGGTCTATAAAACATTAAAAATAGAATCCTCAAATAATATCTGTGTAATGAGTTTTAATCGTCCAGATAAACTCAATGCATTTGATGCAAAAATGGTAGTTGAGACACAAGAAGCCATTAAAAGTATTTCTGATGACGACTCTGTCAAGGTTTTAATTATCACAGGCATTGGAAAAGGCTTTTCAGCAGGCGCTGATCTTTCAGATCCCAGTGGAATGGATGATCACAGCAATGACCGATTGGTCTATGAGGGTCTGGTTAAAGGTTACATGCCAAGTTTAGTCGGTATCATGGATATGCCAAAACCTGTGATCGCAGCAGTTAACGGGCCAGCAGCCGGAATAGGCAGTGCTTTTGCACTGGCTTGTGATTTGATGGTCATGTCTAAAGAGGCTTATTTAAAACAAGCTTTCGTTAATATTGCGTTAATTCCTGATGGCGGTCTCAATTGGTTTCTAACACGAACCATTGGTTATAAGCTGGCCTATGAAATGGCCATTGGAGGTGAAAATGTCTCCGCTACTAGATGCCTAGAATTAGGATTAACCAATAAAGTAGTTGAAGCTGATGATCTCCTAAACTCATCACTCACTTGGGCAGCGTTATTAGCAAAAAAATCCACTCAGTCCCTTAGAGAGACAAAGAAAGTTATGAGAGCAGCGATGACGGCTTCTTATGATGAAGTGTTTAAACTTGAAGCTGAGACCAACAATGCACTGCATGGATCAGAAGATAGTCTTGAAGCAATTAAAGCTTTTTTTGAAAAAAGAGAACCTAATTTTAAGTGAGTTAAATTAGTCTGTTTTTAGTGCTGCAAGAACACTGGCAGCCAAATCAAGTTCACCAGAATAAAGCACCGGTGCAATGCGTTGACCGATGTTTCCGTATCGATGTTTTATCTCCCTGGCTAGGGCCTCAGGCGATTCTTCAACAACGGCAAACGTTTTTAATGTTTCATCATCTATGGCGTCTCCCATTTCCATCCACTTTCCTTGTTTAGAAAGTCTATTGAGTTCCTCACTTAAATGACCAAGCCCGTGAGTTTCGAGAACTGTTTTGTAATTCGGTGTTGAAGCATAAAATGCCACTTGATCTCTGCAGGCTTTAACCGCTAGTTTATGAGTTTCCTCCGTTGCTCCTATGCCAGTCATTACGCTGACTGATAGATCAAACTGATCTCTTGATTTGCCAGTAGCTTCAAGGCCTTTAGTAATAATAGGTATGGTCACGTCATTGATGTATGTAGGTGAATTAAAAGGGTGAGCCAATAACCCATCAGCACTTTCAGACACAGCTTGTGTCATTAGCGGACCCACTGCTGCCACATAAATTTTAGGAAGACCGTGTGGGTTAGGACCTGGGTTAAAAAATGGGGTCATTAATGTGTGAGTGTAGAATTGTCCACGATAGTTTAGCTTAGTGCCGTTTTGCCAACAATCCCAAATAGCTTTGATAGCTTCCACCATTTCTTTCATTCGTGCTGCTGGGCTAGACCAAGGCATGGAAAATCGCTTTGTGATATGTGGTTTAATCTGAGAACCTAAGCCTAAGATAAATCGGCCTTCTGATACTAAATTAAGGTCATAACCGATATTTGCTAAAGTCATTGGGTTTCTAGCAAAGGCAACAGCTATGGAGGTGATAAGTTCTATGTTTGAAGTTTGTGTGGCTGCAGAGACTAAAGGTAGAAATGGGTCGTGAGCACCTTCAAAAGTATAAGCTCCATCGTAACCTGCATCTTCCAATTGTTTTATTGCTGGTCCTGCTTCAACAGGGTTATTAACTATAATGCCTGCGTCTATTTTCATATGTTTATTTTACATAAAAAAAGAGGCGATAGAATCGCCTCTTTCTTTTGTTCTATGTTTTTCTTAGAACTTGTAGGTCAATCGTGCGCCTACAACTCTGGTTTCAGCCATATAGATTGAGTGTCCACCGGCTAGTAACGGGGTATCAAAACCACCTGAAGCAATGTTCTCATCTGTAAGGTTACGTCCATAGATTAACGCGGTTAGATTACCTGTGGTGATTCCAAGTCTTGCATTAACTCTTGCAGTTCCTTCTTGAACATCAATAGGATCTAAATCACCTGTGTACCTATAGTCATCGAAGAAATTATAATCAACACCAGCAAAGAACACCATGCCATTAGCTAATGGTGCAGCATAATCGATAACCACAGAACCATTGTAATCGCCCGTGCCTAAATCTTCTCCTGATAAATCCTGGTTACCACCACCGTATAGACCGGCTGAGTTCCAAACGATTCTACACAAACCTGTAGGATCAGTTACGTTTGGACCGAAGTCATTGATAGTGATAAGTTTAGCGTCATAGCCTCTAGATGGACCAGCCATCCCTCTGAAATAAGCAGTTTGTAGTTCAGTACAAGCAGCGGTTGAGAAGTCAGCATATATACCATCAATGTATGCAGCTGCTATAGCTATTCTTAAATTATCAGTGGCTTGCCAAGTAAGATCTATTTCGACTGTGTCAACCTCAGACGAAGCGGCGTTACCAACGACAAAACCGGTTCCTTGGAACGTAGATACTTGTTGATTTTTATACTCTGCAGTGGCCACAGCCCAATTAAATTGAACTGAATCACTGAAAGAGTGTTTACCACCAATTTCAATGGATGTTCCAGTTTCATCATCGTATTCAAATGATGGATCTGGCTCATTCGGAACGGGTACTTTTGCACCACCCACATTTACAAACAATGGGTTTTGATCATCTGCAGCATTAAATCCACCACTCTTATAACCTTTAGCAAAACTAAAATAGACCATGTGATCATCGCCATAACGCTTTTCTATTTGCAATGACGGCAACCAATGTTCGGTGTCTCTTTGAGGTACATTATTAAAATCATGTGCCCATGTATCATAGGAAGCACCCAAAATTCCTGCAAGGAATGGACTTGGATTACAGCCTTGTTTTACCGCGTCTCGAGTCATTATTTCACGACCCGATGAGGCACCATCGTAGCTATATGATCCTAAACAAGTTTTTGCTTCCACATGTTTTTGTTCTCTAACATAGCGAACACCCATTTGCACTTCAACCGTATCACTCATGTCAAATCCTACTTGACCAAACACGGCCTTAGCATCACTCCATTGGGTCCAATCACCTATTCTTAATGTATGATCATAAGCACTTTGGAAGGTACATGGAGGATATGCAGTGCCTAGGTATTGGTTGAATACACCTGCAATTTCACAACCATTGTTCCCATAAAGTGGGGCTCCAGGCGCCCAACTTAAGCCCGTGCTAGTTCCAATTGGAAAAGGAAATGGGTTAACAACTCCAGCGCCAACTAGTGTGGCAGGAGGAATAGTAAATAATGTTTGCCAAGGCACCATGCCCATGCTAGCAAGTATAGGTACATAGCCACCTAGAGTTCCATCAAGATCAATTAATCGGTCAATGTCTTGCATTTGGCTGTCCCAGTAAGCACCAACAATCCAACTTATGTCCGCATCAGGTGCAGAGCTGAGCCTAAACTCAACACTTTCCTGTTCATACATTTGCCAATCGTCTCTTGAGACTAATTGGAAGGGACCAAAATCAGCATCAATACCATCAACAAAATCGTATTTAGCATTACCAATAATGGCTTTTAAGTTCATACCATTATTCATGTCATAACTAATATTGATTGAAGTGTCAGCAGTGTTCGTGATTGTACCAACTGGGTTAATACCTTGAGCAATTCCTGCTGCGCCTTTTGCAGGACCGTAGTTAAGATCCTCATAACCTAAGTAATTTCCAACATTGGCAACAAATCCAGGATAGAAAGTGTTTGCAACAGCAAAAGCTAATCCAGCGGTTGGCGTTGGCGGCATAGCCATATCGAAAGTATTTTGCGTAACAGTACTACCCACTCTAGTGTGTTCACCGTCAGTGTGTTTAATGTCAATTCTTAGATCTTCGTTTGGTTGCCAAGAAGCACTTATTCGCATTAGTTGTTCATCAGCAGTCGGGCCGGTTGTGCCAAGATAAAGGTTATCAATATAACCGTCATCTTTTCTGTCTTTAAACGATAATCTAACTGCAAATGAATCACCAGCAGGTATATTAATATGTCCATCGACGATATTAGCACTGTTTTCATCTTCTGCAGCCAATGAAATTTGTCCACCGAACTCACCACCAATAACTGGTTTAGCTGATATAACATTAACAGCACCGGATAATGTGTTTTTACCAAACAGAGTTCCTTGTGGTCCTCTCAATGCTTCAACTCGTTCAATATCAAACAAGCCGGTTCTGAACTGGCGTCCTTTAGCTAAATGAACTCCGTCAACAAACAGTCCAACGGATTGTTCAAACGATTGGTTTGCCCCTGCTCCAACACCTCTCATTGAAACTATTGTTGAGATAGCATTTTCAGACACAGCAAAGTTTGGAATGTATTGTGCAATACCTTGAAAATCATGAAATCCTGCATTTTGAATTTTTTCACCAGTAATGACACTTACAGAAACAGAAACGTCTTGAAGACTTTCCTCTTTCTTAGTTGCCGTTACGATAATTTCTTCAAGTTCAGCAGCGTGAATAGTTGGTATTGCTAAAGTAACTGCAATGGTTACTGCAATAACAGAACTGATTAGTCGTCTCATAGGGTTAGCTCTCCTTCAATTTTTTGAATAACGAGTAATTTATATAAATCAGTCTCTAATATTGCCAAGTTTTTCAGATATAGCAAAGATTTAGTGCTGTTATTTATGCCAATAATATGTTGTTTTTACAACAAAAAGCCTTAATTTAAAGGGTCTGACGGTGTTTACATCAATATTTATAGATTGTATTCGTTTTGTGAAAAAGTCGTTATTTTTATATAAAATATCCCTATGAGGATATTTACTGCATTTTTTATATGTTTTTCTATGTTCAGCATTACTGAGATTCAAGCACAAACGAATCTTCAGAATCTAAGCTGTTATTCCATGGATAAAGAAACCAGGCATGATGATTTATGGATTATTGATGCTGATAAAATGTTGATTTCATTTTGGAATAATCAAGACAGTCAATTTCAAAGTTTTCCTATTACTAAACTAGATAAAAAAACAGTTGCCTGGAACCAAATGGGAACGGCACTAACTGTCTTTGTTCTTGATAAATCAACCATGAGGCAGAGTGGAACAATTATTTCGACTAACCAGGACGGTCAATCAATAATTGAAAAGCGATGGTTTTCTGATTGTAGTTTTATTAGTCATGATCAAATAGACACTCTGACTCAGTCCAAACAATAAAAAATAAATAGCTTGCTAGAAATCCTGAACGTTAGCTGCCTCTTCTCGTACTGTGTCTACGCCACCTAATAGTTGACGATTCATTCCTATTCTTTTGAACCAGTAATGGAGACCTAGATCATCAGTAAACCCCATACCACCATGAACTTCAGTCGCTGTTTTAGCTATGGATGATGCCACTTCTGACACATGGGCTTTGGAGTGTGATGACATTAAATTTGATTCATTAGGGATATGGTCCATGCAATGAGCTGCGTACCATATCAAAGAGTAACAAGGTTCAATATTAGCAGTCATTTCTGCACACATGTGCTTAACAGCCTGGAAACTACCGATTACTCTTCCAAATTGTTTTCTCTCTTTAGAATAACTAACTGACTTGTTAATCATGACCTGTGCTGCCCCTAGAGAATCTGCTGCAATCATTAAACGACCAAGATCCACAATCTCTTGAGTATTGTTTTGATCATTTGACTCTTGATCTAATAAATCTATCTCAATATCTTTTATCACCAGTTCAACAAAACTTGAGGTTTTATCAACTGTGGTTAATTCAATAATCTCTAAACCCTTTGTCTTGACGTCAATAATAAAAAGCTGCCCTGATACATCGCTAAGTAAAAAATGAGTGGCCTTGTTTGCATCGAATACAAACAATGCTCTTCCGTTGGCTCTACCAGACTTTATTTCAATTTGAGCACCTTCTCTTGATGCCACAAATTCAGTTAAACCTACCCCGAATTTGATGTTACCGTTAGCAATGCCCTGAAGATATTTATCTTTTTGTGGCTTTGATCCCATTTTCATAATTGCGTACGGCGCCATAATATAAGACCCAATAAATGGTGAGGTTGCAACCCCTGCTCCTAATGACTCTGATATTGCGACTGCTGACAAAAGATCTTGTCCGAGCCCTCCGTATTCTTCAGGAATGATCAGACCATTAATGCCTAACTCTAATAAGCCAGTGTGGATCTTTTCTGGAAAATTAGGATTATCACCTCTGGCGAAACTTCTGATTGCTTCTATTGTGGATGTGTCTTCCAAGAATTTACTGATGGTTTCTTGAAAGAATTCCTGTTCTTCAGATAATCCAAAATACATCGTTATGCTTCCTTATACTTAGGTTCTTTTGGCAGGCCCAAGCCTCGTTCAGAAATTATATTTTTTTGTATTTGGCTGGTGCCACCACCAATAATTAGCCCAAGGTAATACATGTAAGCATACTGCCAGCTTCCTGCATCTCTTAAGTGAGGGCTATTCTCATAGAGTGTTCCTAATTCTCCCATCACATCAATTGCAAGAGATTCAAGTTCATACCTCATCTCAGTGCCATAGAGTTTTACAATCATTCTTCCTAAAGTTACATCCTGTCCCTTATTTAGTTGTGATGATAATAAGCGTAAACCATGAGCCTTTAGTGCTAAGACTTTACCTTGTGTTTTCATTAATCGATCTCTGAAGATCGGCTTATCAATAATTCGTTCACCGTCGATTGATTCATTTTTCATTAAATCAACAAGTTTATTCAAACGAGAGACCATCTTATTCGGATCACCCAAAGACCCCCTTTCATGAACTAATGTTTTATTGGCTACCAACCACCCCTGTCCTCTGTCTCCAACTATATTATCTGCCGGTATCCGTACATCAGTGAAGAACACCTCATTAAATCCTGCTTCTAAGGTCATATCGACCAGAGGTCGTATTTCAATTCCTGGTGTATCCATGGGGATTAATAAATAACTTATCCCTTGATGTTTAGGCGCATCGGGCTCTGTTCGAACTAAACAAAACATCATGTGAGCGAATTTAGCTGTGCTTGTCCAAATTTTTTGTCCATTAATTACCCATTCATCACCATCTAGAACACCTTTGGTCTGTAAACTTGCTAAATCACTTCCTGCGTTTGGTTCTGAATATCCTTGACACCAAATTTCGTCCAAATCAAGAGCTGCTTTAATGTATCGTTGTTTTTGTTCTTCAGTGCCCATTTCAAGTAACGTTGGGACTAAAAAATCTATGCCTTGACCGCCTGTGCCTAATGGAATCTTTGCTTTTGCAAATTCATCATTAATAATAACGTCTTTAACGATGTCCAATTGACCGCCATAACCGCCATATTCACTTGGAATATGTCTGGCAAAATATCCGTGTTTAATAAGAGTTTTTTGCCACTCCTTTACTGGCATTGTTAAGTGTTGATCTTTTTCAGAATCACTAATAGCTTCATATTGATAAAGACTCCCAGTTATTTGAATACCTGTGTGCTGTTTACAAAATGCTCTGACCTCTTCTCTAAACTCATCATACTCAGTGCCAAAATCAAGATTCATCGTCATCTCCTATCCATCTAGGCTGCCTTTTCTCAAAAAAAGCTGTGATACCTTCTTTTGCATCTTCACTTTTCAAACACTCTTTTAATTGCTCTCTAAGGTAAGGAAGAGCCTCATCAAAGGCCATATGATCTTGTTCATTAAAAGCTTTTAAACCCATTTTCATGGTGTTGGGTGGAAGCTGTGTAAATGATTGTGCTAGCTTATTGATTGCCTCATCTAATGTATCTAATGGTATGGCTTGATTAATTAGCCCATATTGTTGTGCTGTTTTAGCATCAATTGGTTCCCCACGCATTATAAAATCGAGTCCTTGTCGTTTAGGCATAACTCTAAATAAACCACCCATTACCATAAATGGCCAAATCCCTCTTTTAATTTCTGGGGCCGCAAATATTGCTTGATCATTTGCAACAGCATGCGTTGAATTAGTAACAATCATCAAAGCACCAGCAAAAACATTTCCTTGTATTTTGCAAATTACTGGCTTATTTAAATTTCTAATCAACAAGCTGATGTCTTCAACATCACCTAATTTTGGTACTGTTGATTGTGACTCAGTTGCTCCTCCAGACATTTCTTTGAGATCAGCTCCAGCACAAAAGGTATCGCCATTTGCTTGGATCACAACAACACGTACTGAATCGTTCTGATTGGCATACTTTAAGGCATAAATAATTTCATTAGACATGCAATCATTAATAGCATTCTTTTTTTCTGGTCTATCTAAGGTCAGAGTGAGTATGTTCTTATTTACAGTGATATCTGTTGCATCTAACACATAGTCATTAGGATTATTAAGTTGTGATTCTGACATCTATATCTCCTTTAAAAGTTCTTTTGGCACGTTTACTTTTTTAGCCCTCAAGTATTCTCCTAACGATTTTGCTAAAGCATCAACTTTAGTATTTGAGGAAGCCCCATCACCTAGTATTCCATGGATATAGAAGTTAACCGCCTTTATATTAGGAAAATCAAATCGCTCGATTTGATAATCAGCCAAGTCTGAAAGTAACTCTTTAAGTCTCTCAACTGTTAGAAAATGGTAAAGAAAAGAATATGCCTCATCATTCTTAACCCAAACACCAAGGTTAGCACACCCGCCTTTATCTCCAGATCGAGCACCAATTAAACGTCCAAAATAGATTTCTTCAGTTTCCCCTTCGTTG
>CAYQEV010000048.1:0-10948 GCA_964416745.1 uncultured Woeseia sp. | reverse complement strand
GAAGATTCAGATAACAAATATTTTAGTTGGGCAGGCTGTATAAATAATGACTCAATTGCCATTGATAACAATTGTCTTAGTAACGAGAATGGCAATACTTCTGATGAAACTTTTATTTCAGATACAAAATATTCAGACTTTGATGTCAGAGTGGCTAGAGGACCTGTAGTTGAAAAAATTGGTCGAATGATTTCAGAGGGCAAGATGACTGCTCCAGGAAGAGGCGAAAAGAGGAAATTATTATGGGGTCGCTTTTATTCCATAGATGTTCATCCAAAAACCCCATTAGTGGGAATGTTGCATGCAACTTTAGTCCTTCAAATTTTTGAAGATGGTTCTATAGGAACAGGTGGCTGGCTTGATGTAATGCCAGGCACTAGAGTTGAGAGTGACATTGAGTATCTGAGAAAGGTTACAGATGATTATTTTAAAGAAAATAATAAGGATCCAAGCTTATACAGAAGATTGGTTTGTAAAGGCACAGAGGAAACTATTTTTGAATTTAGAAGAAAGCCTACATGTGCTGGCGTTAGTTTTTATGGGCCTCCAGTTTATAGGGAAAGCGGGGAGTTAAGTTACCGATTTATCAAGGGAATGTATTCTGAGTTTGTCGATGCCTATTTTGAGATTATTGAAGAAAGGATGGACGATCCTTATACTCAGGAAGATTTAATTGCTCAAGAGAAAATGAGGAAAAGCTGGCTAATAGATCAATTATTTTCTGACCCTTTTGCGAGCAAGATCGTTCCATTTGATGTATGGGCAACCGCAAATGTTGCACCCACTGTTAAATTTTAGGACGGTAGAGTGAATTCAGAAACAATTCAACACGATACAGAAACAATACAAGACGAAGATCCTAACCGTTTTTTTTGGTACTTCATCTATTTATTAATTACCTTTGTTAGTGCATTGCCTTTATTTGGTTTAAGACTTAGTGATTTTGGCATTAATTATTTATTACTATTATTTATTCATGAATTTTCTAGCTTCCTCTTTTTTGGTCATACTTTTTTCTCAAACATTTGGGCCATGCAAATTCGATTCCATCAACCTAAAGAAGTGGGTATTTGGGCCAGGTCTTTTTTAAGAAAAGGTGCCTTGTCTATCACAATGACTACCTCGATTATTATCCCAATATCTGGATTAATGCTTATTGAATCTTGGGGAGGTTTGCACAATGCCCCTTGGGCTTGGAATGCTTATTTTGCATTCTGGTTAATGGCGGCAATAAGTATCACTCCCGATGTTATTCGTTATGGTAGGAATCGAAATTCAGGTGACCCTAAACATGGAATGGTCAGTGGGGCCATTCGAGGTAACATTGGTACAGTTTTAACCATTTATATCATTTGTTGCATGATCATAAAAATTGCTTGGATAACGCCATTTGCAAAATGGGCGATGTTCTCAGATTGATATTTTATAGATTGTCTTTCTGATTCTTGAATCTATCATCAACCCTGCTTTCTTTGAGCATGGCTTCAGAATTAGCAGAGGCTTGAGCTAGCCCGTCTTTGATATTTTTCTGCTGACTCACTGGCTCATATAACGGACCCTTAGCTGCATCTACAAATTTGTCTAGCGGGCTAACTTCGTAATGACCCTCTATGGCACAAAAACGAGTTATAGAATACCTATCATGAGATGTAGGTGGAACCCTATGAGGTGTTGCTTTGACTTTACCATTAGTCATTACTTCCAACATATCCCCTAACATTACTATGATCTCATAACGAGTTGAATCAACCATATGCCATTTTCCAGAACGATGTTTTAATTGCGAACCTTCTGCAGATTGGGTCAAGAGTGTAAAAACCTCATAATCTGTATGGGCACTGATACCAAAGAGGTTATCTTCAGGAATACCCTCAACAGCAGGATAGTATATTAACCTCATACCAGAAGGAGACATTTCAGTCATTTTCTTGGAAATAAAACCATTATTTATTACTAAAGCCTCCTCAATTTTATTTGCCAATTGGTTTTCTACTTTTGAGAATTCTAAATAGTAATCATAAATTGATTTCTTGAAATCAGGCATTTTAGGTGGCCATAAATTTGGACCAAAATTTTCAAATTCATGGTCTATTTCTTCTATCTCATAACACATATCAAATGCGGAACAAGTGGCTTTTGTATTTGCAGAATAAGCTGGTTCTTCTCCGCAAGGTGACCATCCTCTTCCTCCATGGGCATGGCGATAATGTGTTGCTTGTTTTATTGGGTCAGAATCTTCCATATCATGAAAGGTTTTAGATTGACCATAAGCTTCATCTATGACTTTCTCTGACACGCCATGATCGATAAGAAGAAAATAGCAATCTTCAATTAATGCGTTTCTAAGTCTCTTTAATTCAGTAGACTGATTCTGTTGATCAGAATCATCTAGGAGTCTTTTTAGGCTTATTTTTTTCACAAAACAAATATATTCTTTAAATCAATTAGGTTAATTTTATATGATCTTTTATAAGATAGAAGGTTAATAGCTAAATAAAAATGAAAAATCGAATAGAAATAATTGAACATACACTGAGAGATAATTTAAACATTCATCAGTTGATTACAGAGGATCAAGGTCATTTGCATAAAGGCCATAAACCAGCAAAAGAAGGCAAGATGCATTTGAAGATATCAATAGTGAGTAATGATTTTTCAGGTATGTCTCCAATCCAACGCCATCAGAAAGTTTATTCTTTGTTAGACGAATTTCTAAAAGATGAATTACACGCGCTTTCGCTAGAATTAAAAACAATAGAAGAATTGAAGATTATTTAATTTTTTACTGCAATTATTCCAGCATGATCTTTACCGTAATCAGAGCTTGCTCTGGCAGGCCCAAAATATTTTGCTGAGATAATATCAAAACCAGCAGCTCTGCATTCTCTAGCTAGAGTATCTGGGTCCAAACAATTCATATGAGGAGTCATGCCTTTTGGTAATCTAGGTACGGGTAAGCAATCTAATACATTCTCAATAAATCCAGGGAAGGGTTCTCCTGCTTCGAGGTTTTTTTCAAACTGCGGTAAATAGTTTTTCCATGGCCCTGAGAAACAAGTATCAGTAATCAAATAAATTTGGCCTCCTGGTTGAAGCCATTTATACATATTCCCTAATGTTTCTATTAATTCATCAGGTGTAAGGAAATGTAAAGTTCGTGAACAGTGAATAGAGATAAAAGATTCATTCTCAAAATCAATATTTGGAAGTGTGCCAGCCTTAGTTGTGAGATTAGATTGTAGTTCTTCAGGCGTTTCTTTTAATAGAATATCCAGATGTGCTTGATCCATATCTGATGCAAGAACTTTAGCTCCATTCTTAAGAGCAGCAATAGAGGCAATGCCATAAGCACAGCCTACATCAAGAGAAAGTCCTTTCATTGTAGATGAATCTTCAGCAAAAGACTTAGAGACATCATTTAAATCTTCTTCCATAAAGCCTCGCCCATTTAAGCAAGGAATAAGCCCTGGTATGTAAGCTTTTGGCATAACCTTTTTCCCTCTAATTTTAGACAAAAGGTTAATTAATACTGGTTTAAAAAAGCTTAGTCTCCTTTTAAAGCTGACTTTATATTCCTTGTTTTCATCATCCATAATTCTTCTATGAAAGGCTCCAAATTTTGGATGAATATTTTTCTCATAAAGTTGCATAAGAAAACGATTGGTTATGGAATGGATTAAAGGAATTCTGACCCACTTCTTATACAACTCTTGCATATATATCACAGGTGTTTTATGACTTTCAGCATAGGCAATAAATTTCCAACCTTCTTTCTTTCTTCTAAATAAAGCACTAATCCTAGCGTCACCTCCCCAAGCTTTCATTGGTCCCCTCATTTTCATATCATGCCTTACCCAACCAACAGCAAAAACATATTCATCTGATAAAGGTTTGACCTTAATGTTATAAAATCTCATACGAATGGCTTCAAGCATTCTTCTTCCAGGAACTGGTTCCCAGTATTTTCTGAGAGCATCCCATCCAATTTTCCAGTCAGCTTGCTCTTCAGCCAAATAAATTGGGTCTGTGTCTTCCTCATCCCAAAGAGTTTTTAAATCTCCATACTTTTGTGAATCCCATATACGTTCAGCTGATCTGAAAACTTGTTCTATTTCGTTTTGAAGTTCTTGTGTCATTTTTCGTATAATCCCTTTGTTATACTTTATATAAACAATGCTTTATGTCAAAAACTGAATCATCATCCGCACAATTAAATTTTGCAATAATCAGTGTCGCAGATTTGAATAAATCAATTGAATTCTATTCAGAGGTTATTGGTCTGAGATCTTTACCGATTATGGAATATGAAACTGACTTAGACATAAATATGTGGTCTCTTCCTAAGGGCACTAAAATAAGACAATCATTGTGTAGTAGAGATAATAGTGAGGTTGGTCAAGTGCTGTTGATTGAATTCTCAACGAATAAAAAAAACTACATAAGAGCTGACCTTAACGCAGGGATGGTTAGAGGTTTTTGGAATATTAATTTTTATGTAAGAGATATTTATCACTCGGTTGATATTTTAAAGAATAAGGGCTACTTACCATGGTCAGAGCCAACTCAGCATCAAATTGGTGCTCAAGTCGGCACACCTATAGAAGTTATAGTTGATGGTCCAGATGGTGTGTCAGTAAATTTAGTGCAATTGCCAGAGAACTCTCAAAGAGAATCAATTCAAGATATGTGTAGTTTTTTTCAATCAAATGGAACGACCACTAAAGGTTTTACAGAGATCGTAACGACTTCTCATTGTGTCAGTAATACTAAAAATGCAAAGAACTTTTATCATAATGTTCTTGGCATGCAAGAGATGTTTAGTGATGTACTAAGTGCGAAAGAATCTAATCAGTTTCTTAGAAGACCCGACCAAGGGGAAACGCTAATTACCTTCATGAAAGGGGAACATTTTTATGGAAAAATTGCTCTCTCTGAACCTTTGAATTATAAGGTGCCTAACAATATAAAAAACGCATGCCCACCAAACATAGGCTATTTTGGTCAGGGATTCTTTATTAATGATATTGAAAAGATTTTGGCTATAAATAATTTAAATATACTCTACCAAGGCCCAATTCATATTAGTGAGGAAGAGGTAAAAAAAGCCATTAGTCTGAAATGTCCTGGCAGTGATGCCCTTATTTATTTGTTAGAACAATAGGATATAATTTCCTAAATAATGGAGAAAAGATGATGACAGAAATAGGTGTCGTAATGGAACCTGTACCCCAGTGCTCTGCTGAAATGTCCTCTTTGATAGAAGACATGGGTTTTGACATGGTTTTATGTCCTGACACTCAGAATTTATCGGCTGATCCCTATGGACAGCTTGCTTTAATAGCAAATGCCACAACTACTCTGAAAATGGGAACTGGTGTTACTCACCCAGTCACAAGAGCAGCTGCAGTCACTGCTTCAGCTATGGCATCATTACAAGAAGAATCTGGTGGACGAGCTATTTGTGGAATTGGTCGAGGTGATTCCGCTGCTGCTCATATTGGTAAGCGTCAAGCAACCACTGAGGAACTAAGAAACTGTGTGTTAACTATAAAACAATACCTAAGAGGGGAGGCCATTGATGTGGGTGATATGCAATCACCAATTCGGTGGATTGATCCAGAAATTATTAAACCAGTACCAATAGACATTGCTTGCACAGGACCCAAAACAATAGCTATGGCTTGTGATGTTGCAGATCGTGTCACCTTTGCAGTTGGCAGTGCAACAGAAAGGGTTGAATGGGCAATGCATACTGCACAAGAACAGATTGAGAAAACGGGACGGTCTAGGAATGATTTTAAAATAGGAGCGTACGTTAATTTAATCTGTGATTACAATGAAAAAAGAGCTATTTCTATGGCAAGAATGTTAGCGGGTCTGGTTGCACACTTTACTGCTATGAAAAAAGCACCAACTGAACATTTACCAAATCAATTAAAACCGATTACTGAAAAGCTTCAAACCGATTATGATATGAAAAATCATTCTAGTGAAAAGGGCGATCACCTTGATCTTATTGATGATGAATTCATTGATTGGTTCACAATTGCTGGATCACCACAAAAATGTATTGATCGTTTAGGAGAATTAATTGAACTAGGGCTGGATCATATTTACTTACTTGGTGGTTCCCCAATTCCTGAACCAAGAGATGCAAGACTTAGAGCAATGGTTGAGCAAACAGAAACCTTTGCTAAGGAAGTTCTACCCAACTTCAAATAAAGCTAGAACAGATAATCCAATGAAAGATTAATTAATCGGCCACGTGGGTCATGAAGTCTAGTATCAAAACTAAAGTCAGGAGAATCATAAAGTAATGGTGCTGATTCACCAAAAACATTGATTAAATTAAGCCCTAGTTTTAGGTCACTGTTGTTGATTTCAAAAGTTTTGCTGGCTCCAATATCAAACAGCAGGAAAGAATCAACTTTATTTTCATATCCACTTGAAACAGCTGCTGCTGGTAATGGTCGAAGGTTCTTATAGCCATCCAGATACCTTGCATTCATCGAATAACGAATTTCATTATGGGTTAAACCAAAAAAAGTATTCAATCTCAGACGAGGCAGTGAATGTGTGTGGGCATTATAATTAAACTTTCCAACTCTATTGACCATATGTTCTTCATGCTCTCCATCATGACCTTCCTCTTCTTCTTCATGTTCTGGTGTGAGAAATTGGAAGAGATGAGTGGCATTAATACCAAGATCTAAAAGCGCTCCATTACTCAAAGTTGTTTTATAGTCAAAGTTGATGTCCAGACCTTTAACTTTTGTCTTTTCTTCATTAAAGAACCTTGTATTTACCGCAGTTATGTCACCGTATTCATTTCTTTGAATATCTGGGTTATCTGGATTTTCAGTGATTTTTGTTTGTGAATCTTCTAACTCAAGTCGATCTTTGTAATCTATTTTCCAAAAATCAACTGATAAAGAGGCATTGTCATTAATATCCCATAACATTCCTAGATTGGTGTTTGTGGAAGTAGCAGGTTTTAAATTTGGGTTTCCAACTTGGATAATACGGACAAATAGCGAACTTGATTGTTCGACACCATTGATAACATCTCTTACGCCACCCAATGCAATTTCAGAACTAAAAAGCTGTGCCATAGACGGGGTTGAAAATGAGGTTCCTATCGACCCTCTTAATAATAATCTATCCATGGGTCTAAAATTAAGAGAGAGCTTGGGATCAAATGAAGAATCACTCTCTACTTTCTCATATCGTGTGGCAAACAGAATATCCAAAGTCTCTGTAAAAATCTTCTCTATCTCAAAAAAGATAGCTTTTTTATTCCTTTTGGATGAAACATTTTTACCGCCGCCCAAAAATAGTAAATCTGCACCTTTAATCAAATTTCCCGATTGATCAAATTCAGATCTCGCTAGCTCGTTGTATTTAACATCCAGAGCTTCGTCATTTAGCTGAAAGCCAATGGCAATATTATTATCTTTAATTTTAGACTTAAGGATGGCATCGAATGATGTTAATTTACCGGTTCGTAAACTTTGTTCCGAACCTTTAATATATTGGATCAGATCTTCAGAATTTGATAAAGGTTCAAAAATATTCCAAGTTTGGTTAGCGTTACTACCGCCATTGCCTGCTATTGCATTTTCCATTCTTGAATTAATTGTGTCTGGCCTATTATGAAAATTTTCATGCTTGCTTTGTGTGATCGAAAGCTCCAGATTATTATCGTTAGCAAGATTAATGTTAACAACACCACTGAGATGATATTGATCAATATCTTTTGGCGATAAAGGAGAGGGAAAAGCTGATCCTAACGGTCTACCGTACCATGTTACTGGGACATTAAAAGGGCTTCCGCCTTGTCCTGGTAGAATCTTTTTTGACATAAAAGAAAGGGCTGGATATGAAGGGGATTGCGGATTGTCATTCACATCAATATTAGCGGTTATTGCTTTCAATTTGTAACTAAAATTTTCGTTTTGTTTCTTATAACTCAGGTAAAACTTTTTATGATCTTCATCATTAACGATGTTAAAACGTGTTCCATAGAGGAATTTACAGAATGGTCCGGCTAAGACCCCTCCATTTTCTTCACATTGTGGATCCGGAACCCATTGTCCAGGTGTGTATACACCGGCATAGTTTCCTGATTGAACTGTGTCTGCCTCACTAACCTTAAATGTATTGCCAAGGGTGCTTAAACCGTTTTCAGCTATTCTCGGTATCTCCGAAGATGAAAGTGGGCTTCTGTCTATAAAATTCGCAGCCAGAACAAGATGTGCATTATCAAATTCTTTACCAAAAATAATTCCTATAGTTTTATCAGTTTGATCATAATCTGAAGTTTCCTGGTGAGTTAGGCTGATTTTTGAACCAACAAACTCATCATGGGTTATGAAATTAATTACCCCAGCAACCGCATCACTGCCATAAAGGGAAGTGGCACCCTCTTTAAGTATCTCAATTCGACTAAGTGCAATTTCAGGGATAATATTGACATCTATATACCCTTCACCTTCATGGGAGGGTGTTCCTGCGAAGGTTTGTCTTTTGTTATTCAGTAAGACCAATGTTGAAGCATGATCAAGACCTCTTAGTGTAATTGCTGACATTCCCTGATCAACTCCATCGAGTGTATTCGATTGAAAATGAGACCCTGAAGAACTTGAAAGATATTTACTTATCTCACCGACAGTAGTGACATTTAAATTATTAAATTCATTTTCATCAATGACTTGAACACTTATTTTTTCAGATTTAGAACCAATGTAACTTCCTGTCACAGTTATCTCTTCGATCTCTTGACTAAAAGTGTTTATTGATAAAGATAAAATGACCAATAAAAAAAGTTTTTTCATATTTATTATTTAAGATATTAACCGGGAGCTATTGTAAAATAAAAAACTTGGTAAAAGAATAATTAAGAGATTTAAAATTATGAAATTTAGAGGATTTTATACCCTTGTTACACTGCTTTTATTTTCACATTCAGTGTATTCGCACGATAGTGAATGCGTAGTATCTAAAGATGCTGAATATAATCGACCGTGCATTGAAAGATTAATACCAAGAACCTTACATGTAATAGATCGGACTATGCTGGAGCCTCAAGCTTCAATATTTTCTAAAGACACAGAAGGAGCCCTTGTTGAAACAAATCCTCCTTTAGTTGCAGTTTTAGGGGCTTCAGGTAGAACGGGTGTCTATGTTCTCGAAGAGCTTAAATCTCGGGGCAGTAATGTCAGAGCATTATCGAGGAATGTTGAAAAGGCAAAAGGAAAAGTCAGTGGTGATTTTGAATGGGCTTATGCGGACGTTACAAAACCAGAAACTCTTAATGCAGCTCTGGAGGGCGTCGATATACTCATCTCTACCATAGGCTCTACTGGAGGAGATAATTCTGAATTAATTGATTACCAAGGCTCAATTAATTTTGTTGATGCAGCGAAGGAGTCAGGTGTTAAGCATATTATTTATATGTCCTCTATAGGGGCTGGAGGAGCTGAGAATTTTAGTACAGTAATCCTTAATCTTGTTGCAGACAAGGCAATGAAATGGAAGTCTTTGGGCGAAGATTATATAAGAAACAGCGGGATTAATTTTACTATTATAAGGCCAGGTGGTTTAAGGGGTGATCCTGGTACCTTAGGGATACGTTTTGCACAAGGGGATACAATCATTGGATGGATACCGCGTGGTGATGTTGCCTCTGTTTTGGTTGAATCAATGTTTAACACAGACGCACTCAATAAAACTTTTGAGGTTATTAATGATGAGTCATTGGCATTAGATTCATGGAGAGATGAGTTCAAAAATTTAGAAACTGATGAATTTGGGACAATCGCAACAGGAAATCTACCAATTAATTACATTCTGATTCCTTTGGTAGTATTGGTATTAATTATTTACTTGATTAGAAGGAGAAGAAAAAAAAGGCTCTAGAGAACCCCTTTTTCTCGTAGCTGAGTAATTTCCTTCTCATCTTTACCTAAGAGTCCACTCAGAACTTCATCTGTATGTTCACTCAGAGCCGGACCAGGCCATTCAGTAGTTCCTGGTGTTTCAGTCAGAATAGGGAGCATGGCTGGGATATGGAGAGTTCTTCCGTTTGCTTCAACTTCTTGAAACATACCTCTAGCGATATAGTGTTCATCATTCATCATATCTTCTACACTCAAAATAGGCCCTGCTGGCACAGAAACTTCATCCATAATTGATAAAACTTCATCAGAGGTGTGATCTTTTGTCCATTTTTCTATAGCCGCATCAATTTCTTTTTCATTATCAACTCTTCCTTGGTTTTGCTCTAATCTAGGGTCATTAGCCATATCAGGTCTTCCAATTGCATTCATAAGCCTTTTAAAAATTGAGTCCCCATTCCCACCTATGATCACATGTTTATTATCTGAGGTAATGTAAGTGTTAGTAGGCACTATTCCAGTAATAGTAGATCCTGAAGGTTCTCTGATGGCACCGCTCCCAGAATATTCAGGGACTACAGCTTCCATCATATTGAATACTGATTCATAAATGGCAGCATCAACAACTTGTCCTTTCCCATCAGGGTCTTTTTCTCTTTGAATATAAGCCAACATTACTCCCATGGCTGCGTGTAAACCAGCTAAGGTGTCACCAATACTTAAATTGGGTCTGACTGGTGGTCTATCAGGAAAACCATTGACGTATCTGAAACCTCCATAGCCTTCACAGACTGATGCATAACCAGGAAGATGTGATCTTGGACCGGTTTGCCCATAGCCTGATATTCTTGCTGTAATTAACCCAGGATTATCTTTTTTTAGATCATCAGGGCTCATTCCCCATTTTTCTAGAGTGCCGGGTTTAAAATTCTCAATTAAGACATCAGACTTCAGGATTAGGTCTTTAGCAATTTGTCTTCCTTCATCCGATTTTAGATTAAGCGTTATTGATTTTTTGTTGCGAGAAACACTGTGCCACCAATACGAGGTAT
>CAYQEV010000047.1:0-11031 GCA_964416745.1 uncultured Woeseia sp. | reverse complement strand
AATTCTTTAATATCAAACTCATCTTCAAGCTGATTTTTTGCCCTCTGCTTTAATTCGAGAAGTTTCAATTGTCCGATTTTGTAGGCAAGTGCTTGGCCTGGCATAATCAGATAACGGTCGATCTCATTGACTATATCTTGCTCAGTTTTAGCGGCATTATCTTTAAAAAAATCTATAGCTTGCTGCCTACTCCATCCTTTATAGTGCATACCGGTATCGACAACTAATCGAACAGCTCGCCACATGTCATAAGTTAACGCACCAAATTTTGAATATGGATCTTGATAGAGACCAATATCATATCCTAAACTCTCACTGTAAAGCCCCCAACCTTCAACAAAGGCGGTATATCCTGAATATTTCCTAAAATTAGGTAATCCTTCAAGCTCCATAGCCAATGCTATTTGAAGATGATGCCCTGGTACTGCTTCATGGACTGATAGAACCTCCATTTCAAATTTTGGTCTGACTTCTGGTCGATAAAGATTGACATAATAATAACCAGCTCTTGACCCATCAGCTGCCGGCCTCATGTAATAGGCAGTTGTTGTATCAGGTGCGGACTCTTTTGGTATTGGTTTTATTCCATAAGGGGTTCTTGGTAAGACCTTAAATAAACGAACCATTTCTGGATCTATTTTCTTAGAGGTAGCTAAGTATGCCTCAAATAATTCATCTGCTGTTTCATAATAAAACTGAGGGTCTGTTCTAAGAAATATCAAAAAATCATTAAAAGTTCCTTCAAAACCCAGTGAGTCAATGACTTCTTGCATTTCAGATCGAATTCTTTTGACCTCAGATAGGCCAATATTATGAATTTCATCGGGACTTAAATCAGTGGTTGTATGATATTTTGCTAAATTTTCATACCACTCATAGCCATTTGGCAAATCAGAAACACCATAAGTATCACGTGACTCTGGTAAATATTCAGTCCTAAAAAAGAAATCAAGGGTTTGGTAAGCAGGAACAATTTTTTCCTTAATAACTTCCTTTGCTTTCATTTGAAGTGCTTCCCGATCATTAATTGTTTTAGGTATAGCAGAAAAAACATTATAAAAAGGGCTATCTTCTGGATCGTCAACTAATTGTAATTGAATTTGCTTAGCAACGCGTTGCATTAAAATATTTGGTGCAGTAATGTTTCTCTCAATACCTAATCTTCCAAGATCTATATGTGCATTAATTAATTGGGGTAATTTTTCTAATCTTACTAACCAATCTTTATAATCCTGTGAACTAGTAAAATTTAGTCCTTCTGCTGTCTCATGTCCTAGTTGAATACCTCCTCTTTGGCCAAAAGTGAGTAAATGGCTATCAAATTTTTGAGAGTTGACTGATCGTTCATAGTTGTACAGAAACAATCTATAATTGAGTTGATTCTCTTTTGAGAGTTTTTGAGGATCAATAGATTTAATCTTATCTAGAACCTCTCGAGCCTTTTTCTGTCTTTTTCTCACCGATTGTTCTGAAATATCAGGCCAATCTTGATTAGCTGACTTGTCTCCCATATAAGACGCATAAACTGGATTCTCATCAATGCCTCTCTTCCATTCATCATCTAGGATTTGATTAAAATATGAATCTTCATTGCCAGTTCCACAAGCGCTGATTGTTAACAGAAAAATTATTGTTAAGAGAGATTTATATTTCATAAATAATCACCTTTTGAAATGATTGGCCATGCTTTAATTAGGTAAACTAACATGGTCCAAAGTGTTAGAACTGCAGATCCTAAAAGACAAATACTTCCAATTAAGTATATATCAATATCAATAATAGGTTTTTTAAACAACATACAAGAGAGTCCAATCATCTGTAAAACAGTTTTAAGTTTTGCATAGCCAATTACAGAAACCTTATGTCTCTCTCCAAGTTCAGACATCCATTCTCTAAGTGCAGAAATTGTAAGTTCACGACCAATAATAACTGATGCAATGATAGCGTTTAGAAGACTTGGGTCACTCTGAACAATCAAAATTAAAGCAACTGAAACAATGAGTTTATCTGCTACAGGATCTAAAAATGCTCCAAATCTTGAGGATAAATCATATTCTCTGGCTACCCAGCCATCAAACCAATCAGTTAAAGCAGCTAAAATAAAGACCGTAGCAGCTAGTGGTCTAGCATTATCAATTGAAGAAAAGAATAAAGCAGCAATTAAAGGAATGCTAGCAATTCTAAAAAGTGTTAATGCATTTGCAAAATTGAATGTTGTCTTCATGTAATGATTATAATAAAAGATTAATTAGCATTAAAATGTTTATAAATTTTATTAGCTAAATTGTTATTAATACCTCTAACGGTCATTAAATCCTCTACAGAAGCTCGTTTAATTTCCTGGATACCTCCGAATTGCTTAAGCAAATGTTTTTTCTTGTTTGGACCTATGCCTTCGATTGATTGGATATCTGAAGTTAATAGCTTTTTTCTTTTTTTATTCCGATGACCAGTGATGGCAAACCGATGAGCCTCATCACGAATTAATTGTATTAAAAACTTAGCTGGTGAATTATTGACCATGGAAAGAGGAATTTTATTTTTATTAATAAAAATACGATCTTCCTTTAATTGACGATTTGGACCTTTAGCAATACCGAGTATAGGTATTCCCTTTATTCCCAGATCTTTAAGCACACCAATGGCGATATTAATCTGACCCTTACCTCCATCGACAAGAATGACATCAGGTAATAATCTGGACTCTTTTAAGCTTCGTGAATAATGGCGAGAGAGAGCTTGTGACATAGCAGCATAATCATCACCTTTATTTATTCCACTAATATTAAAACGACGATAACCGTGTTTATTAAATCCCTCTTGGTTGAATGAAACACATGAAGCAACACATTTATCACCCATGAAATGACTAACATCAAAGCATTCAATATTTTTGACAAGTGTATCACCATCTATAATTTCAGACAGTTCATACAACTGAGCCTCTATGGAAGCTTTTGAAGCTAATTTAGATTTTAATGATTCAATAGCATTTGATTCAGAGATTTCAACCCATTTTCTCCTATAAGACTTCACATTTTGTTTTATGATTACTTTGGTTTTTAATTCATCGGAAAGAGCTTCCTGAAGAAGCCTAAGGTTTTTGAGTTTGATATTAATTAATATCTCTTTAGGTGGTTGATGCTCAGTGTAGTACTGCATTAAGAACGACTCTATCACCTCTTGGGCATCAGCCATATTTGTCTTTTGTGGATAAAATGAACGATTACCTAAAATTTGTCCTTTTCGTAAAAATAAAACAGAAATACAAAACATGCCTGATGACTCAGACAATGCTATAGCATCAGCATCAATTCTGTTTGCTCCATCAACAAATTGATGTGATTGAATAACTTTTAAAGAACTAATTTGATCTCTATAGAAACTAGCTTTTTCATAATCTTGCTGATCAGAAGCTTGATCCATTTTTCCAATAAATTTTTCAATAATGGATTGATCATTTCCTTTCAAATAATTGAGAGCCTGATCGACATTAAATTGATATTCTTCTTCTGTTACTAAACCCACACAAGGTCCTGAGCATCTCTTTATTTGGAACTGTAAACAAGGTCTAGATCGATTATTAAAAAAGGATTCATCACAATTTCGTAATAGAAAAACTTTTTGTAATTGACTCAAAGTATTTCTCACAGCGTTTACATTAGGATAAGGGCCATAATACTCCGCTTTATTTAAATTTTTTTTCCCTCTATGAAAAGAAAATCTTGGGAATTGATGGGTATGATTTACTTCTATATATGGATAACTCTTGCCGTCTTTGAGTAAAACATTGAACTTTGGTCTATGTTTTTTAATTAGTGTATTTTCTAGAATCAAAGCTTCCCGTTCTGTACGGGTTATAGTGATTGAAATTGAATTAGTCTCTTTTAAAATCGCCTCTTTTTTTCCCTCAGAATGAACTGAAGCGAAATAGCTGCTAACTCTTTTTTTTATATTTTTTGCTTTGCCAATATAAATCACATCGTCTTTCTCATTTAGTATGGAATAAACACCAGGCTTGCTAGTCAATCGTCTTGCATAATTCTTAAGTGTTTTAAATTTATCAGTCATTCAACTATTCTTTTTCTTTTACGTTTTCCCATAATTCATCAAGCTCTCTTTCAGTCATATGGGAGAACTCCCTATTAGATTCTTTTAAAACACTCTCCATGGATCTGAAACGTTGATCAAATTTTCTATTGGCTTTCCTTAATGCTGATTCAGGGTCTACAGAAGTATGCCGTGAAAGGCTAACCACGCTAAATAATAAATCCCCAGCCTCTTCTTCAATATTGCTTTGATTTCCAGAATTTATCGCAACTTTAAGTTCTTCTATTTCTTCTTCAATTTTATCAATAACACCGCCTATATCGCTCCAATCAAATCCAACTGATCGTGCCCTTTTTCCAATCTTATATGCAATGTTTAATGCCGGCTGATTTATGCCAATATCATCGAGTATGCTGTTTAAGCCATGTTTCTGTTTTCTCTCTTCAATTTTAATTTTTTCCCAATGATCGGTTTGTGCCTTAGAATCTTCTATTGATAAATCTGAAAACACATGAGGATGTCTGTTAATTAATTTAGTGGTAATAGAATCTACCACATCATCAAAAGTGAATAAGTTCATTTCCTCAGCAATATTTGTATGAAATGCTACTTGGAATAAAAGATCTCCTAATTCATTTTTGAAAGCTTCATAATCCTTATTTTCAATAGCCTCAACAACCTCATAAGCTTCTTCTATAGCACAGTGAGCAATTGACTCGAATGTTTGCTCTTTATCCCAAGGACATCCTTTCTCAGGATCTCTAAGTTGCGATGTAATTTGTTGTAGTTTTTCCAAAATACTCTCCTATTTTCTATATTAGACTGCAAAATTTTCTTATGATTTGTGCTGTTAGACCCCAGATATAATATTGATCATAACTGTAGCTATAGACAGACCATTTTATTGAATCAAAAATTCGATGTTCATGCTGAAGATTCTTTTCATTCATAAAAAAATCTAAAGGTACTTTAAAAATCTCTTCAACTTCATCCTCGTTTGGAACAGGTAAAAAATCGGCTTCAACTGATGCAACCACAGGTGTAACAATGAATCCAGTTCCCAAACTAATTTGTGGTGGAACAAAACCTATAATCTCAGAAGATCGAAATAACCCGATCTCCTCATGTGCTTCTCTTAAGGCAGTTTCAATTATGTCCTTATCTTGAGAATCATCATAAGATCCACCTGGGAAACTGATTTCACCAGCGTGATTTTTTAACTTAGCCGTCCTTTTAGTAAATATTATATTTATTCCACTCTCAGTTGGCTGCAGACCTAGCAAGACGCCGGCGTGTTTTAAATTAATTTTTTGTAGATAGCCTTCAACGATATTGGACGGCAACCTATTCATCACTTCCAACACTGGGTCATCAGAGGGTCGAGTGTTCTGATAACTCTCTCTTATCTTATTCAGCATAAAAAAGAGGGAGGCTTATTGTTTATTTTGAGTTAGTTTTAAAGGATCGAGAATATCTCTTAATGTTTCTTCATCAAGGTCAGTTAATTCCGATGCAACGTCAATAATGGTTCGCTTTTCTTCATAAGCTTTTTTTACAATCTTAGCTCCTGTTTCATATCCAACGGTTGAGTTCAGTGCAGTAGCTAGTATTGGATTGTTGTTCAATACTGCATTCAGATTATCAAGATTTACTTCAAAACCTTGAATGGCTTTATCGGCTAGAGCTAGGCAAGCGTTTGTCAACAAGGTCATGGATTCTATTAAATTATATGCAATCAGAGGGAGCATTACATTTAATTGAAAATTACCAGACTGAGCAGCATGGTTAATCGTGGTATCAAGGCCAAACACTTGTGAGGCTGCCATAGACACAGACTCAGGAATCACTGGGTTTACCTTTCCAGGCATAATACTGCTTCCCGGTTGTAATGCAGGTAGAGTAATCTCACCCAACCCACCTATCGGACCACTATTCATCCATCTCAAATCATTAGAAATTTTTGTTAAAGCCACAGCCAGGCTTCTATTAGAAGCTGATAATAATAACGAGCTATCCTGAGCACTTATTGCTTGAAAGAAATTTTCAGCACTTCTGAAATTAAGGCCTGTTTGGCTATTGAGTAAGTCACAAACTTTAGTTGATAAGTCAGGATGGGCATTGATACCTGTCCCCACAGCTGTGCCGCCAATAGCTAATTGCTGAATTTTCTCAGATGTAAACTCATACTGAGCAATAACATCTTTTATTTGGCTTGACCATGCTCCCATCTCTTGTGCCATTGTTATCGGCATTGCATCCATTAGGTGTGTGCGACCAGTCTTAGCCACAGATCTTAATTCATCAGCTTTAATGTTTATTGTTTTTTCTAAATGAGCTGCTGCTTTTAGTAAATATTTATCAAGATAGATTGCTGCGGAGATATTTATGGAAGATGGAATAACATCATTACTGCTTTGCCCAAAATTAACATCATCATTAGGATGAATATCAATCTCTGCATTAGAACTAAGGTTAGCAATTACCTCATTCATATTCATGTTTGTACTTGTACCGGAACCTGTTTGAAAAACATCCACGGGAAATTCATCGCCAAAATCACCATTAGAAATCTTCAGAGCATTATTTTTGATAGCCTCAGCTTTTTCAGGGGATAATAAACCCAGTTCAGCATTAGCAGACGCTAGTGACCATTTTAAAAGTGCGAGTGATTGAATAAACTCTGCGGGCATTTTGTGTCGACTTATTTGAAAGTTCTCGACCGCTCTTTGAGTTTGTGAACCCCATTTATTTTCAGAAGGAACTTTAAGTTCTCCCATACTGTCCTTTTCAATTCTAAAGTCTTTGTCCGCCAAAATAATCTCCTCTTGATATATGATAATACACAGAGAATAGCAGTCACAGAAGAAACTTTCGTGTATCATTCAGTTTTGATGATAGAGGTGGTTGAAATGAACGATGATCAGCTACAAGCCATTTCTCCTATTGACGGTAGATATCTGGAGAAAAGCACTCACTTAAGACAATACTTTAGTGAGTCTGCACTCATGCGCTATCGTGTCTTAACAGAAATCAAATGGCTAATATTTTTATCTGAATATAAGGATCTAAATCAGATTCCAGTCTTATCTAAAGATATAAAAGAAAGTTTAGAAAACATTATTGAACAATTTTCTATAGATGATGCGAAAGCAATTAAGATTATAGAGAACCAAACAAATCATGACGTCAAATCTATAGAGTATTTTTTACAAGAAAAAATTAATCGTCTGCCAGACGGTAAAAATCTCATTCCCTTTATTCATTTTGGTTGTACATCAGAGGATATAAATAATATTTCCTATGCACTGATGCTCAAGGATGCAACTGAAATCCAAGTTAAGGAATTAAATCTTCTTATTAATACTTTAAGAAATCAGTCACATCAATGGGCAGACGATACTATGTTATCTCGAACGCATGGACAAGCTGCTACACCTACAACGATGGGTAAAGAATTTGCAAATTTTGTGTATCGTCTCAATCAACAAATAAAAACTCTTGAAACTATTGAATACCGGGCAAAAATGAACGGTGCTGTAGGGAATTTTAATGCTCATAAGATTGCTTATCCTGATATTAACTGGGTTGATGTAAGTGAAAAATTTATCAAAAGCATTGGACTAACGAATAATCCTTATACAACTCAAATTGAACCACATGACTGGATGGCAGAACTATTCCATTCTTTGATTAGAATTAATAATATTTGTTTAGACTTAAGCAAGGATATTTGGATGTACATTTCTCTGGGTTACTTTCATCAAACTATAAAATCATCAGAAGTAGGATCTTCGACTATGCCACACAAAGTCAACCCTATAGATTTTGAAAATGCTGAGGGCAATATTGGTCTTGCAAACTCAATTCTGGACCATCTTGCTTCTAAATTAGTTATATCGAGACTTCAAAGAGATCTTAGCGATTCAACCGCGCTAAGAAACATAGGATCTGCATATGCCTATATGACCATTGCGAATCAATCTCTAATGAAAGGGCTTGGTAAGATTAAGATTAATAAAGAAGTTATCAATAATGATTTGGAGTCAAATCTTGAAATTCTAGCAGAAGCTATTCAAACCATACTAAGGCGCGAACAGGTTGAAGGTGCCTATGAACATTTAAAAGAACTAACTCGAGGTAAGGCTTTAGATAATGATAAATTAATTTCATTCATTGATTCTCTAAAGATTGATGAATCTGTGAAAAATGAATTAAAAGAACTCTCACCTCAAAACTATAGTGGACTTGCTTCAAAATTAGCCAAAGAAATCTAAACCCTGTCTATACCTCTCTATTCAATCTCTTATGAATAAAAAAGAATTAATTATAGTTGGCATGTCTGGTGGCGTTGATTCTGCCGTAACGGCTTCACTACTATTAGAACAAGGATTTGAAGTTGAAGGTTTACATATGACCAATTGGGATGATGAAGAGCCGTATTGCACTGCAGCACAAGATCACCAAGATGCTAGGGAAGCCTGTAATGAACTGGGTATCACTATGCATCATGTGAACTTTTCTAAAGAATATAGAGAAGAAGTTTTTGATAAAGCTTTAGAAGAATTAAATTCTGGGCTTACCCCTAATCCAGATATTTTATGTAATCGTATGATCAAGTTTGATCGATTTGCCGAATATGCTTTTCGTTTGGGTGGTGAAAAAATCGCCACTGGACACTATGCTAAAGTGGTTAAAACAGAACATGACTATGAACTCCATAAAGGAACCGATACAAACAAAGATCAAACTTATTTTTTACATGCCATTAACCCAGATATTCTTTCAAAAGTTATCTTTCCAGTAGGACATATGATCAAATCTGAAGTGAGGGATTATGCTTATAGAAAGGGTTTACCAAATCACAATAAAGCTGACAGCACAGGTATTTGTTTTATAGGTGAGAGACCGTTTAAAAGCTTTATACAAAATTTTCTTCCTCCAGAGCCAGGAAATATAGTTGATGAACAAGGGGAAGTTATAGGAAAACATGATGGCTTAATGTATTTTACGATAGGGCAAAGAAAAGACATCGGCATAGGTGGTCTAAAAAATAATTCTGGGGAACCATGGTATGTTGCTGAAAAAGATATAAAAACTAATGAACTAATGGTTGTTCAAGGTCATAATCACCCAAGATTATGGGCTAAAAAACTCTTTGCTATATCTCTAAACTGGTTGGACCCAAAGATCCCTACTCGCTTATTAAACGGGAAAAAAATACATTGTGAAGCAAAAAATAGATACCGTCAAAATGATGCTAGATGCTCTATACAGACTTCTGGAAATGGTCTAATGATTGAATTTAAAGATAGCCAGTGGGCTGTAACAGAGGGTCAATATGTTGTCCTATATGAAGATGAAAAATGTTTAGGTGGTGGTAAGATTATGGCCATGCCTAAAGAAGACAAAAACTGAAGATTCGTATACAATCTAGCTCGGACTAAGGATATCTAATGTCAAAACTCGTTAAACCATTAAAAATAGATTCTAAGGAGTATCAATATTTTGATCTGAATGCATTGGGTGCTTCATCCATAGATAGCATGCCTTTCTCACATAAAATTCTTTTAGAGAATGCAGTTAGGCATAGTCAGGAAGACCCTTCACGAGAACAAGATATTCAAACAATACTTAATTGGGATGCCAAATCAGGCAATAATACAGAAATATCATTTACTCCCAGTCGAGTTATTTTACAAGACTTTACGGGTGTTCCTGCAGTAGTTGATTTAGCAGCTATGAGAGACGCAGTTGCAGAAATGAAAGGTGATGCGACTCAAATCAACCCATTATCGCCTGCTGAACTCGTCATTGACCATTCTGTGCAAGTTGATCACTTTGGATCTAACGATGCTCTGGAAAAAAATAACAAAGTCGAGTTTGAAAGAAATCAAGAACGTTATAAATTTTTAAGATGGGGGCAGGAAGCTTTCTCAAATTTCCAAGTTGTACCTCCAAACACAGGTATTGTTCATCAGGTTAATGTGGAGTATTTAGGTAGAGTCATTTTCTCGAAACAGAGTGATGAGAATCTCTTAGCCTACCCAGACACGCTGGTTGGGACGGATTCTCATACAACAATGATCAATGGTATTGGTTGCCTTGGATGGGGTGTCGGTGGAATTGAAGCTGAAGCAGCCATGCTAGGACAACCAATTACTATGCTTCTACCTGATGTTATTGGTATCAAAGTTTCAGGCCAACTTAGAGAAGGCGTGACTGCGACAGATCTTGTATTAACGGTTACAGAAATTACGAGAAATTACGGTGTTGTCGGCAAATTTGTTGAGTTTTTTGGTGACGGTTTGAAAAATTTACCAGTCGCTGACCGGGCAACCTTAAGTAACATGGCGCCTGAATTTGGGAGCACTTGTGCGATTTTCCCAATAGACGAAGAAACCATAAGATATCTTAAATTATCCGGTAGATCTGCATCACATGTAGAGCTAGTGGAAAAATACTCGAAAGCTCAAAACCTTTGGCGAAAAGACGGGCAAGAGCCTGATTACACCGATGTTATAGATTTAGATTTAAGCGCAGTAGAACCTTGCTTATCAGGGCCTAAAAGGCCTCAAGACAGGATTAACCTGAATCAGGTCCCAGAAGTAGTAAAACAAGAAATTAATGGGGCTGATAACTCTATTGATGAAATATCAAACGGATCAGTACTAATTGCTGCAATAACCAGTTGCACCAACACCTCAAATCCAGCAGTTATGATTGCTGCGGGGCTTGTGGCTAGAAACGCAAGATCTAGAGGCCTTCAAACTAGGCCCTGGGTTAAAACAAGTCTTGCACCAGGATCAAAAGTAGTTACAAAATACCTCGAAGAAACTGGATTACTGGAAGATCTAGAGAATATGGGCTTTAACATTGTTGGTTATGGATGTACCACTTGTATAGGAAATTCAGGGCCATTAAATCCGGATATAGCTAAAGCTGTTAATGAAAAACAACTTTTCACGTCATCAGTTTTATCCG
>CAYQEV010000046.1:0-11702 GCA_964416745.1 uncultured Woeseia sp. | reverse complement strand
ATCATGTTATCAATAAGGAACATTTGGAAAAAATGAAAGATCAGGCCATTGTTTGCAATATTGGTCATTTTGATAATGAAATCGATGTAGCCTCCATGAATGACTATGAGTGGATCAATATAAAACCTGAAGTAGATCATATTGTCTTTCCTGATGGCAAAAGAATTATCCTGCTTGCTGAAGGGAGATTAGTTAACTTGGGTTGTGCAACTGGGCACCCTAGTTTTGTAATGTCTAATTCGTTTACTAATCAAACTTTAGCACAAATTGAACTGTGGAATAATTCAGAAAAATATGACCATGATGTGTATGTGCTTCCAAAAGCTTTGGATGAAAAAGTGGCTAGGCTTCATTTAGACAAAATTGGTGTCAAATTAACCAAACTCACTAAAGAACAATCTGAGTATCTAGGCATTGCTGAAGAAGGCCCTTATAAACCTGAGATCTATAGGTACTAATAAAAAATACTAATTTATTGCTGAGAATTTTCTCTTATCATTTTTATTAAAGGCTCAAGGAAGTTTAGCCTAATGATGGGATCATCTATCTCTAAGCATTTTTGTTTATCTTCTAGTTTTAATGGCAAAATTTCTGCAAATCTAAAACTCACCCAGGAGGCGCTATCAAATTTCTTTTGATCATCAGTGTAAAGATTGATGTCGTCTAGAATTGCTTGTAGTAAATTGATTAGATAAGCAAAATTCTCAGTTGGCTTAAATTCTCCCTCTTTATCTATTCTTTCTATTTGACCTATATTTAATCCATCGTCCTGTTTAGTCATTGTTAATAATTTGAATTTCTGTGTGCCAATGGTTGTTAGCCCTAGTAAGCCATCATTGCCTTGGTTCCAATCAATGATCTTAGCCATGGTGCCGACATTGTAGGTTTCAAACATTTTTGGTTGATTAGTCTCACGACTTAGTATGATTCCAAACTCACTGTCTTCCCGCATGCACTGACTGACCATATCTAAATATCTTGGCTCAAATATTCTTAATGGCAATCTCGACTCAGGAAAGAGGATCGTCCTTAGGGGAAATATTGGGGCATTCTCTATTTCTGTCATGGTTTTTATGAATCAAAGGTTTCTATAAGAGCTTCTCTAATAGGGACAGAGCTTCTATTTGTCATTATAAGAATGATATCACCGGGTTTGACTTTTCGATTTAATTCTTCACTTAATGCATCATAATTTTCAATAATAGAAATATTCTTCTTAGAAGAAAATTGATTTTCAATATCCCATTTGATGTCTTTGTCATTAACAATCCATGCAAAACTAGCTTCATCAAATGAATCGAGTAATTCCTCTTTTAAAGTCCCTTTTTTCATGGTGTTACAAGCAAATTCGGTAATAGTAAACACAGATGATTCTCGAAATTTTGCTTTTAGGGAATGGATAACAGCCTTTATTGAAGTTGGATGATGTGCAAAATCATCATAAATTTGAACACCGGAAAACTCACCCAAGAATTCTAATCTTCTTTTAACACCTGGAAATCGCTCAATGCTCTCAAGCGTTTGGCTCTCATCAATATCAACTAAAGATAAAGTCGCTGCGGCGGCCAGTATATTCATCATGTTGTGCTTCCCTATAATTTGGGGATTAATTTGAGCAACTGTTTCTTTTTCGTGTAACAGCTTAATTGAACCATGGGTATCCGTATTAGCTGACCAATTAAATTCTTCTGATTGACCAAATAAGGTTCTTTCTGACCAGACTCCTTGATCAAAGAGTTCATTAATATTTTTATCTTGACCGTTTGCAATAATTTTAGTGTCTGATGGTAGCGTCCTTAGCAATTGATGAAATTGCCACAAAATTTGATCTAAATCCTTAAAAATATCTGCATGATCAAATTCAATATTATTTAGGATTAAAAAATTTGGGTGATAATGAATAAACTTAGACCGTTTATCAAAAAAAGCTGTGTCGTACTCATCGGCCTCTATTACAAAGTAAGGGCTTGAGCCAATGCTTGCAGAAGTATTAAATCCTATGGGAACACCGCCAATTAAATAACCAGGGTCTAATCCTAAGTCCTTTAATATAAAAGCAATTAAGCTTGATGTGGTGGTTTTGCCGTGTGTTCCTGAAACCGCTATGACCGTTCGATCCCTTAAGACATTATCACCTAACCACTGAGGTCCAGATGTATAGGGAATCTTTGAATTCAGCATTGTTTCTATAATCGGCATACCCCTCGACATCACATTGCCCACCACAATTAAATCAGGGTTTGAGTTAAGTTGTTCAGGGTCATAGTTCGGTATAACTTCAATGCCAAGGTGGTCTAATTGATCACTGATTGGTGGATAACAATGAAGATCAGAACCAGTGACCTCAAATCCAGATTCTTTAGCTAAAGCAGCTAAGCTCCCCATGAATGTTCCACTGATGCCTAAAATATGGATGTGCATAGGAATGTACCTATAATCCTAGGACTAATGATTGAACAAGAAAATTAACCATTAGGTATGCAATCGCAACCAGCATTGAATAAGTTGGCTTTGACATCACCTTTGAAAAAATATGAGCCATAATAATAACCGACCAGATAGCCACTAATAAAAAAGACAAGGTCAACCAGATGGGGATTTGAAGCTCCTCTATCATTTCGGTGCTCTGCATGTACTTAGAAAATTCAATAATTAAGGGGCTAGCAATAATATTAAAGATGCCACCTGTCCCAAACAACGCGATCAGTGATCTTCTAAAATATGACTGTGTGCCAAAAAACTCCACTAAAAGTCTTAACCAGACTGCTAAAAAGACTGCGTCAATAACAAATGACTTTAGAAACATATCAATGGAATCTGAAACTTTTATTCCCGAAATTAATTGGGTCAGAAAATAAAAAATAAACACCAAACCAAGAAAAAAATTTGAGTCAGGCAAGGTTTCCTGACCTGATCTTTTCAGCATGATATTCCAAAAAACGGTTAATAATTTAATCATAAATAACTAATTCTATTATAATTCAAAACATAAGATACCTAATTCATGAGAGAAAAAAAGAAAGCCTTTAAATTTATTGATTCACAAAAGTCATTGGACGGATTGGTTTCTAAATTAGAGCATGAAAAAACCATCGGTATTGACACTGAATTTGTCAGAACTCGAACTTATTTTCCAAAACTCTGCCTGATACAGATTGCATCAACTAATACAATGAGTTGCATTGATTGTCTTACAGGACTTGATATGTCTAAACTATGGTCACTGATTTATTCTCCAGATATTGAGAAAGTTCTCCATTCTGGCTCACAAGACCTAGAAATATTTTTTATGATTAATAAAGCCCTCCCGAGTAATGTATTTGATACCCAAATAGCTGCATCACTTCTTGGTTACCCCACCCAAATCGGTATAAAAAATCTTCTCATTGAAGAGTTAGGTATTAGTATTTCCAAATCAGAAACCAGAAGTGATTGGAGCAAAAGACCGTTAAACAAAAAACAAATTATCTATGCCATAGACGATATTGCTTATCTATTAAGACTTGGTGCATCGTTAAAGAAAAAATTAAAAGCGAAAAAAAGGTTGGATTGGAGCAATGAAGATTGTAAAAGCATGCTGACATTAAGGACAGGGCTAATGGATCAAGAAAATGCTTGGAAAAAAATATCAGGGATAAAAAAACTCAAATTGAATGAGAGCTATGTAGCCATCAGTTTAGCCAATTGGAGAGAAGCAACGGCGGCAAAAAAAAATATTCCAAGAAAATGGTTGATGGAAGATTCAGACCTGATTCAACTTGCAACAATCAACATCAACTCTCTTAAAACCATAGATTTAAATTGGCTGATTGGAAAAAATTTTAATGATCAGGATATAGATGAGATTGAGGCGTTAATAAAAAACCCTGAGAAAAATACAACAACCAATCTCACCAGCAGAAAAAAAGGGCGACACTATTATGAAAAGAATAATAAATTAATACAGAAGATCAATAAGGAAGTGGCGAAACAATCTGGTCAGTTAGGTATAACACAAGAAGTCTTAGCTACAAAAAAAGACGTTATTGGTCTTGTTAATAAAGATCAGAGTCGCCTTAATTCTGGGTGGAGAAAGTCTGTACTAGGGCAAAAACTTCAACAAATCATTGCTTCAAGTAAATAACTAATTAACTTGAGATAAAAGCCTGGAATAAACTTTATCTACAGCTCCTTCGCCATCAATAACTTTTAAAATCCCCATTTCACTATAAAATTGAATCATGGGTTCGGTTTGTTCTTTATAAACTGCGATTCGTTTTGTAATTGAGTCAATGTGATCATCATCCCTTTGAATTAATTCACCTCCAGAATCTGTACAAGCATCTAACTCCTCTTGACTAGAAAAATAGATGTTGAGCGTCTTTCCTGTCAGTGAGCAAGTTCTGCGTCCTGAAAGACGCTTAATTAAAACCTCTGGGTCTACATCAATAAGGATAGTGTGCTGTAGAGGACGGTCGATTGAGTCCAAGAGAATGCTCAGAGATTTTGCTTGATTAATATTTCTAGGATAACCGTCTAAGAGATACCCTTTTTTATTTTCTATGTCTCCTAAAGAACTAGCAATGAGATCTAAAACAATCTCGTCTGAAACCAAATCTCCTCTTGCCATGATCTCTTCGACTGTTTTGCCTATTGTGGTTCCTTGCTCAACTGCTTCTCGCAGAAGAACACCGGTTGAGATCTGGGGGCAGCCATAATCTCGCATTAAGTTTTCTGCTTGAGTTCCTTTTCCTGAACCTGGAGCTCCTAATAAAATTATTCTCATTGCACTTGCCTAACTAGAATTACGCTTTAATTAATAAAGATTTATGGTATTAAAAACTAGAATCAATAGCTATCATATGTAAATTCAAAAATTTTTAGAAGAAATATGACGTTAAAAAATGTTTTTTATGCTCAATCTGGAGGAGTAACAGCAGTAATAAATGCTAGCGCAGCTGCTGTAATTCAAACAGCTCGCAAATACCCTAAAAAAATAGGCAAGGTATTTGCTGGAAGAAATGGGATATTAGGGGCACTTGAAGAAAATCTAATTGACACCAGTTTTGAATCAGATAAACAAATTAACCTCCTTAAATACACTCCGGGTGGTGCTTTTGGCTCTGCCAGATACAAGTTAAAGGGTCTTAGAGAAAATAAGCGAGAATACGAAAGACTTATAGAGGTGTTTAAGGCTCATGATATTGGTTACTTCTTTTATAACGGAGGCGGTGATTCTATGGACACGGCACATAAGGTCTCTGAAATGGGTGAAAAAATGAACTTCCCTATTGCCTCCATTGGTATTCCTAAAACAGTTGACAATGATCTTCCAATCACAGATACCTGCCCTGGATTTGGTTCAGTGGCTAAATACATTGCAGTTTCCACACATGAAGCCAGTTTGGATGTTTTGTCTATGGCTGAGACTTCCACAAAAGTGTTTGTATTAGAAGTTATGGGTCGTCATGCAGGTTGGATTGCAGCTGCATCTGGACTTATAACCTCAAAGAGGAATGATCCGCCTCATATTATTTTATTTCCTGAGATACCCTTTGATAAAAAAGATTTTTTAAAACATGTGGATACCTCTGTCAAAAAGAATGGCTATTGTGTAATCGTTGCTAGTGAAGGAACAAGATATAAAAATGGAAGGTTTTTAGCTGATGCTGGGACCAAAGACTCTTTTGGTCATAAGCAGCTTGGTGGAGTCGCCCCTATATTAGCCTCAATGATTAAAGAGACTTTGGGTTATAAATATCATTATGCAATTGCTGATTACCTCCAAAGATCAGCAAGACACCTAGCATCTGAAACGGATCTGAGACAAGCGTATGCCGTGGGTGAGGCGGCAGTAAAAATGGCAATTAAAGGTCAGAAATCACAAATGATTACCATCGACCGACTATCAGATAAGCCTTACAAATGGAAAGTAGGATCAACTGCACTATCAAAAGTTGCCAATAATGAAAAAATGATGCCAAGAAAATTTATAACTAAAAATGGATACAGAATCACAAATGCCTGCAAAACTTACATGGGGCCTTTAATTAAAGGCGAAGGCTATCCTTTATATAAAAATGGCCTTCCCGTGTTTGCCCAACTGAAAAATAAATTAGTTGAAAAGAGGCTAAAAACAAAATTTATGGTATGATCCTCAAAATTTTTTATCACACTAAAAAGACAAAATAACACTAATGAAATTTAGGAGTACACAATGAGTGAAACCTTAGTGCTTTGGGGAGCCTTAACTGCTTCAGTAACTGCAATTGTTGTTGGAATTATTTTCTCATGGGAAATATTGAAAGGATCCGATGGCAATGAACGAATGAGAGAAATAGCTGGCGCGATTCAAGAAGGAGCAACAGCGTATTTAAATCGACAATATTTAACCATATCTATTGTGGGTATATTGATCTTTATCCTTTTAGCGGTAACGATTGGTTGGTTAAGTGCAATAGGTTTTCTAGTGGGTGCAATTTTCTCAGGACTGGCTGGATACATTGGAATGAATATCTCTGTCAGAGCTAACGTGAGAACAGCACAAGCCGCTTATGATGGAATGAACGCGGCTCTTTCAATGGCTTTTAAAGGTGGAGCTGTAACAGGGCTCTTGGTTGTTGGTCTAGGATTACTGGGTATAAGTGGTTATTACTTTGTGCTCAGATCTGGTCTAAATATTTCACCTGATGATAGTCTTCATGCACTCATAGGTCTTGCATTTGGAGGATCTCTTATTTCAATATTTGCACGTTTAGGCGGAGGTATCTTTACTAAAGGTGCTGATGTTGGTGCTGACTTAGTGGGTAAAATTGAAGCCGGCATACCTGAAGATGACCCAAGAAATCCAGCGGTAATTGCAGACAATGTTGGTGACAATGTTGGTGATTGTGCCGGAATGGCTGCAGATCTTTTTGAAACCTATGCGGTAACTATCATTGCTACGATGCTATTAGGGGGTTTAATTTTCTCTGGTGAGCAAGCTAATAATGCCATTCTTTATCCATTGGTTTTAGGTTCGGTCTCTATTATTGCCTCAGTCGTTGGTATGTTTTTTGTTAAATTGAAAGAAGGCGGCAAAGTCATGGGTGCACTTTATAAAGGTGTCATTGTTTCAGGAGTTATTGCAGCTATAGCGTTTTATCCGGTTACCGATATGATGAATATGGGAATCAATCTTTGGTATTCAGCACTGATAGGTCTTGCGCTCACAGCCTTTATGGTTGTGGTTACTGAATACTATACAAGCACTGACTATGGCCCGGTAAGAAAAATTGCAGATGCTTCAACAACAGGTCATGCAACTAACATTATTGCAGGTTTAGGGGTTTCAATGAAAGCCACTGCACTACCTGTTTTAGCAGTTTGCCTAAGTATCTGGGGATCTTATATGCTAGCAGATCTTTACGGTATCGCTATTGCAGCCACCTCAATGCTTTCTTTGACAGGTATGATTGTGGCTTTGGATGCGTTTGGACCTATTACTGATAATGCTGGCGGTATTGCTGAAATGGCAGAACTGCCATCTGAGATCAGAAATATTACTGATCCATTGGATGCCGTTGGAAATACAACTAAAGCTGTAACAAAAGGCTATGCCATTGGTTCTGCTGGACTGGCTGCACTGGTTTTATTTGCCGATTTCACAGCTAATCTAGAAGCTGAAGAAATATTTGTAAGCTTTAGTCTAGATGATCCTGCTGTGATCATAGGTCTCTTTATCGGGGGAATGGTGCCTTATTTATTTGCTGCTATGGCTATGGAAGCTGTGGGTAGAGCAGCAGCCTCAGTAGTGACTGAAGTCAGAAGACAATTCAAAGAAATTCCAGGGATTATGGAAGGCACTAGCAAACCTGATTATTCAAAAGCTGTAGACCTGCTTACAAAATCAGCAATAAAAGAAATGATTATTCCTTCAATATTGCCGGTACTAGTCCCTATCGTCTTAGCTTTATCCATGAACTTTTTGATGCCGGAAGATGGCGGCGTTAGAGCTTTAGGAGGACTGCTGATCGGAACAATTGTCACCGGTTTATTTGTAGCAATTTCTATGACTGTTGGTGGTGGAGCCTGGGACAATGCTAAGAAGTATGTTGAAGATGGTAATTGTGGAGGCAAGGGTTCTGAAGCACACAATGCATCAATCACTGGAGACACTGTGGGTGATCCATATAAAGACACTGCAGGGCCAGCAATTAACCCTTTGATTAAGATAATTAATATTGTGGCTTTATTAATGATTGCTATTTTATAAGTTCATTATTAATTCATAATATTGTTCTTATTGGCGGTTACAATTCGTTACATGAATAGCTTGTTTGGTCATGTGGAGAGGGGTATTATTCTTTTCAAATTCAATCTAAAAGATGTTTTAAAGCGAAACTAGGTACAGTGAAAAAATTTATTTATACAATACTACTCTCAGTTATTTTCATTGATTATGGGAATGCAGCTTCACTTATCGAAATCTATGAAGAAGCTTTAATCAATGATCCACTCATTAAAGAAGCTCTAGCTAATAAAGAAGCAGTGATCGAAGTAAAACCACAGGCTAGAAGTTTTATTCTTCCACAACTCACCAGCAGTGCAACCTTTTCAGACAGTGATACTGATGGTAATAGCACCTTCCAACAAAAAATCGTTAACCCTATCACCGGTGATGAAGCTGTCATCACTAACAACACAAAATTCTTACAAGAATCTGAAACTCTTCAATGGGATGTCACCCTTAAACAAACCATCTTCGATTATGGGGCTTGGATGAATATGAGAAAAGCCAATAAAACGGTTGCTCAAGCAGAGATTGACTACCTCTCAGCTGAACAAAACTTGATCGTTAGAGTTGCGAATGCTTATTTTAATGTCTTAGCTGCTCAAGATACCCTTGAGTCAGAGCAAGCAGCAAGACAAGCCATAGAAAAACAGCTGGATCAAGCTCAAAAAAGATTTGAAGTTGGCCTCATAGCAATCACTGATGTTCAAGAAGCTCAAGCTGCCTATGATCAATCAGTGGCTAATGAAATTACCTCAAAACGAAATCTAGCAACGTCTAAAGAATCTTTACGAGCAATTACTGATAGTTATCCAGGACAATTAGAAAAACCTGACAATAATCTGCCTCTGATTATGCCGAATCCACAAAGTGAGATGGATTGGGTCAATACCTCTTTGGAACAGAATCTCAGTTATTTGTCAGCTCAGGTTGGTGTAGAAATAGCCAAAAGTGAAATAAAGATACAACGATCAGGGCATCTGCCTACTTTAGGTGTACAGGCTTCTAAAAGAGATACTGATAACGATAGCTTCCGTTCCGATAGTGGCAGTGAATTTAGCCCAGCTGATAGTGAAAATATTAATGAAGGTGTTGGGATTCAACTTAGCTTGCCTCTCTATAGTGGTGGACAAACCAACTCAAGGGTGAGACAAGCTGTTGCCAAGCATAGAGCGGCCAAAGAAAAACTTGAACGAGTTGGCAGAGAAACCACAAGGGTTGCGAGAGATTCCTACCTAGGCGTTATCTCTGGTATTGCGACAGTGAAAGCTCTCCAACAATCGGTCAAGTCTTCGGCAACTGCATTACAAGCCACAGAGGCGGGTTATGAAGTGGGCACGAGAACAACTGTAGACGTTTTGGATGCAAGACGACGATTGTATTCATCACAAAAAAACTTGGCCATTAGTAAATACGACTATTTGATAAATATTATCCAACTGAAACAAGCGGCAGGGACTCTTACCAGAAGCGATCTTGAGCAAATTAATAATTGGTTACAGTAATCCGTTGCTAGGCCTTAATCAAAGGCTTAATTAATTGCAAAATATTTTCAATAGCACCCTTATTATCTTTCATAACGTTCATGGCACCTGACACCATGGTGTCTATTTTGGAGCTGTCATCAAAAAGTGTGATGATTGTTTCTGCAAGCTCAGCAGAATTATTGACAATAGCTAAACCATCATTGATTAATAATTGAGATGAAATTTCTTCCACGTTATGCAAAATTGGGCCCGTTATCACAGGCTTTCCTAAACTTGCTGGCTCTAATAAGTTGTGACCGCCAACAGAAAATAAACTGCCCCCAACAAATGCCATATCAGCAGCAGAATAGAAAAAAGGTAAGTCTCCTAATGTGTCTATTAATAGAACATTAATCTTTGGGTCTAAGCTTTCAAATTCTGACCAAAGAGAAGACGTAAGACCAGAATCAATAATTAGTTTATGAACTGTTTTAAAACGTTCTGGTTTTCTTGGTGCTATAAGAAGAAGACTCTCAGGGTAACGCTTTAAAACCTGTTTATGTGATTCTAAAATTACCTCCTCCTCTCCTGGATGTGTGCTGCCACCGATCCAAACTTGCCTGTCTTTAAAATGTTCTAATTTAAAATGATTGGCTTCTTGCAAAGTAGATTCAGGTGGCGAAAAATCAAACTTGATATTTCCAGTGATAAAAGTTCTCTCCTGTTTTGCACCAAGTTCAAGAAATTTTTTAGCATCACTTTCTGTTTGTGCACCCACTACAATCCCTTGCGAAATCGTGTTTTTAAAAAGATCAAAAAGAATTTTGTAAAGTTTTAATGAACGATCTGATATACAAGCGCTAGCAAGAACCAAAGGAATATTATTGTGACCACATCGTTGAAAAATATTTGGCCAAATCTCGGTTTCCACAATAATTGCTATTTGAGGGTTAGCCCAACGAAAAAACCTATTCACAGAACCTCTTAAATCATATGGGAGATAAACGTTTATTACTTCTTCTCCAAAAAGATCATTGATCAATTGTGATCCCGTTGGTGTAGTGCAAGTAAATAGGATTCGCTTAGATGGATAAGCCTTGATTAACTCTCTTACTAAAGACGAGGCAGCTTTAACTTCTCCGAAGGAAACCGCATGAACCCAAATAACCTCCCCTTCCAGAGCATTGCCATAAAAACCAAAGCGTTCACTAATTCTATAGATGTAGTTTATATCTGCTACTGCTCTTATGATGATGTGGAGCAATAGAAAAGGTGAAATCAGATAAGTAAAAAGGTTGTAACCTAATCTCATTATTTTTGTTTTCATTTTGGTAATCTTATATGAAAAATTAAGCTTAAACTGCTGCTTTTGCTTTAAACTCAGGATAAAGCATCTTTCGCCTTAAAATATGAAAAAAAATTAAACAGAAATTATTCAGGTCCTTCCGTTCAGGTCCTTCCGTAGTCTACTTTCTTATAATTAACCTTAATTTCTTTGAATCCTTCTGCAAACTCATCAACAATCTCGCCCTTAATGCCGTTTCTAATTTGATTAAGCTCTCTGACCGTGATTGCTAAACGACCCACTTCTTCTAGAGGCATATCAACCCCTTTTCTAATATCACCCTCTGTTTCCCAGATTTTGCCATTAATTTCATACATACGATCTATGAAAGTTTGTACACTATCTGTGTTTGGTAATTCTTTTTTATAAGCTTCTAATTCCTCGCTTACATCTTCATCAGTTCGTTCGGATTTAAGTAGAGTTATTGTATAACGATCAATGATTTCTGAGGTTGGCATTTTCATGGCAGTTGTCTAGCCACACTTCGAATAACCACAGTTCAAACATGTTTCACACCCATCCATTAATACCATTGCCACGGTATTACAGTGACCGCAGAGTCTTGATCCATGAGGAAATTCTTGGGCAACAAAGGCGTCAGTTTGTTTGTTCTGGTTTTCAAATTCTTGTCTTTTTTCTT
>CAYQEV010000045.1:0-12394 GCA_964416745.1 uncultured Woeseia sp. | reverse complement strand
GTTTACGGCGTGGACTACCAGGGTATCTAATCCTGTTCGCTCCCCACGCTTTCGTACCTCAGCGTCAGTATTGGTCCAGTAAGCCGCCTTCGCCACTGGTATTCCTTCCGATATCTACGCATTTCACCGCTACACCGGAAATTCTACTTACCTCTCCCATACTCTAGTTAAATAGTTTCGGATGCAGTTCCCAGGTTGAGCCCGGGGATTTCACATCCGACTTATAAAACAGCCTACGTACGCTTTACGCCCAGTAATTCCGATTAACGCTCGCACCATCCGTATTACCGCGGCTGCTGGCACGGATTTAGCCGGTGCTTCTTCTATAGGTTACGTCAATGCTTAGAGTTATTAACTCTAAGCTTTTCTTCTCTATTGAAAGTGCTTTACAACCCTAAAGCCTTCTTCACACACGCGGCATTGCTGCATCAGGCTTGCGCCCATTGTGCAATATTCCCCACTGCTGCCTCCCGTAGGAGTCTGGGCCGTGTCTCAGTCCCAGTGTGGCTGATCGTCCTCTCAGACCAGCTACAGATCGTAGCCTTGGTGAGCTTTTACCTCACCAACAAGCTAATCTGACTTGGGCTCATCTATTAGCGAGAGCTTACATGTAGAGGCCCCCTTTCCTCCGAAGAGATTATGCGGTATTAGCCCGAGTTTCCCCGAGTTTTCCCCCACTATTAGGCAGATTCCCAAGCATTACTCACCCGTCCGCCACTCGACGCCTGGAAGCAAGCTTCCATCGTTTCCGTTCGACTTGCATGTGTTAAGCATGCCGCCAGCGTTCAATCTGAGCCAGGATCAAACTCTTCATATTATTATATTTTTAATTTGATTCGTGCTCACAAAATTACAAAAAAATTTGTTTGTTTTGCTCGCACCATTGACTATTAATCGACACGAGCGCCCACACAAATTACCTAAGTTTTTATTTTTTAAAGATCACAATGCTGAATATAATTCAGACGAACTGGCAATTGTAGTCCTAATCAGAAGATTAGCAACACCTAATTCAAATAATTTTTACTTTAATAAATTGCCTTTTCCCAAACGAAAGAACAAGTTGTTTATTAGGGTGATTTTTGATGCTTTTTATATTAACTTTCTCACCATCAATTCTAATAGATCCAGCTTTGATTGCCCTGTGTCCTTCTGTAACAGACGATACTAAATTGGTAAGTGAAAGAAGCTTTGGTAAATTAATTTCTCCATCAGGATTTTGAACATTACTCATCATGATTTCTATCGACTTAACATCAGTAGGAATCTGCCCCTTTTGGAAACGAATTAAAAATGAATCTTTGGCTTTTTGTGCTGCAGATTGATTGTGAAATCTTGTAACCAATTCTTCTGCCAATTGAAATTTAATATCCCTCGGATTAGAACCAGATTTGACCAAAGATTTTAAATGATCAATTTCTGTCAAGGTGAGACTGCTTAATAACTCAAAATATCTCCACATTAGTTCATCTGATAAAGACATAATCTTTCCGAACATATCATCTGGTGTATCATTAAGGGCAACGAAATTATTGGCAGATTTTGACATTTTTTTGATGCCATCTAACCCTTCCAATAATGGCAAAGTTATAATTGTTTGGGGTGCTTGACCATAAATTTGCTGGAGATGTCTTCCAACGAGGAGATTAAATTTTTGATCAGTCCCACCCATTTCCACATCAGCCTGAAGTGCCACAGAATCATAGCCTTGTATTAATGGGTATAGAAATTCATGGATTGAGATTGGATTCTCAGATTTAAATCTTGTTTTAAAATCGTCTCGCTCCAACATTCTTGCAACAGTGTAATTAGAAGCAATTTCAACTAATTGGGCAGTGCCAATCTTTTTCATCCATTGTGAATTAAATTCTATTCTTGTTTTATCTTTATCCAGTATTTTAAAAATCTGTTTCTTATAAGTTTTAGCATTTTCCTTGACCTGTTCTTTTGTTATCACCGGCCTTGTCTCATTCACACCTGATGGATCTCCAATCATGCCTGTAAAATCACCTATTAAAAAAATAACCTCATGGCCAAATTCTTGAAACTGTCTCATTTTATTGATGATGACGGTATGACCAAGATGAAGGTCAGGAGCAGTTGGATCAAATCCAACTTTAATTTTTAGACGTTTCTTTGATTTAATTCTTTGAATAAAATCTTTTTCGACAAGAATTTCTTCAGTGCCTCTTTTTAGTTCTCTAAGTTGTTCATTGATCGATGGCATGAATTGTTATTATATAGATGAATAAATAACCGGTATATAAATGATTCAAGCTGATGCTTCTATGAGAAATGTTTACATAGGTGTTATGTCTGGAACCAGTGTCGATGCAATTGACATTGTTGCTGTGGAAATTTTTGATGATTGCTTTAATCTCTTTAGTACTGAAAGTTTCAACTTCGAAAGAAGATTAAGAAAAGAAATTTTGGAAGTATCCAGAAATAGCTCTCAACTCAATACTCCTGAAGTGAAATTAATCGATCAGAAACTTGCTGATACCTATGGGAAAGTAATCAATGAGTTCATATCAAGATCGAGAATCAATAAAAATGACATTACAGCGGTCGGTCTGCATGGACAAACAATTCTTCATCAGCCAGATGCTGATCAACCTTTTAGCCTGCAAATAGGAGATGGACAGATCGTCTCTGATATTACTGGACTAAAAGTAATTGATGACTTTAGATCAGCTGATATCAAAGCTGGAGGACAGGGCGCACCACTTGCTCCAATATTTCATTCTTTTCTATTTGGAAACGAAGAAGAAATAAGATGTGTCGTAAATATTGGAGGTATTGCAAATATTAGTTTTTTCAAAGGCAGAGAGGTCATAGAAGGTTATGACTTAGGGCCGGGTAATGTCCTAATGGATTCTTGGTCTGTGCACAATGGGATTGGGCAATATGACAAAGACGGTAACTGGGCAAAATCAGGAAAAGTCAGCGATGAGTTAATTTTGACCTTGTTGGATCAAGATGAATTTAGTGATAAGACGCCTCCAAAAAGTACTGGGACTGATTATTACAATCTTGATTTTATTATTAGGGCAATAAAAAAGTGTAATCAGGAGCCGAGACCTGAAGATGTTCAGAGAACACTCCTTGAATACACAGCTTCAATGTTTGCTCATATTGGAGAGGATAATATTGTTATGCCAGTGGACAAAAGAAGTAACTGGATTGCAATTTCTGGTGGAGGCTCTAAAAATAAATTCCTTGTAGAAAGAATTGAAGATTTAATTTATATCCCTAACGGTGAACTTCAATCAACTGAAGTTTGGGGAGTTGAGTCTGAATGGGTTGAAGCTTTAGGATTTGCTTATCTAGCATTCCTTAGAACGAATGAAATATCTGTTGACTTGTCAAAAGTTACGGGATCAAAAGGGAGAATCTTGCTAGGAAATATTCATTTACCATCACAGTAGATAGAATGAAGTCGACTGATTGCTGACTAATTAAGAGAAAGATGAGCCACAACTGCAAGTTGTATTGGCATTAGGATTTTTTATTACAAACCTTGCCCCTTGTAGATCCTCTTGGAAATCAATCTCAGCACCCGTTAGATACTGGATACTCATTGGGTCTACTATCAGTTTAACTCCATGCTTAATGACTTGTGTGTCGGCCTCATCTCTATCTTTGTCAAACGAAAAGCCATATTGAAAACCAGCACAGCCACCGCCAGTAACATACACCCTAAGATGCATATCAGGATTTTCTTCATCTTTTAGTAATGCTCCAACTTTTATGGCGGCGGCATCGCTAAATATTATCGGTTGTTCAAACATGATTACATTATAAAAGTTATATCTATCTTATAAAAGGGATAAATTCATTGATAACTTTTTCATACACATTACGCTTAAAATTTATAACCTGTTTAATAGTGGTCTCAGGCTGAACCCACTTCCATGAGTCAAATTCCTGTTGAGAACTTGAACTAAGATTAATCAAGCTGGGGTTATCGTTAAATTTCAATAAAAACCATTTCTGTCTCTGACCAATGACTGTTATTCCATTTGTTTTCTTTCTAATATTTCTTTTAGGCAAACGATATTCATACCAACAATCTGAGATATATCTCACTTCTATATTGTTTTCTCCCAAGCCTGTTTCTTCATTAAGTTCCCTGTACATGGCTTTTTTTGGACTCTCCCCCAATTGGATGCCACCTTGTGGAAACTGCCAACCTGATTGATACTTCCTTTTAGCAAAAAAAACTTTTCCGTCTTTATTAAAGATTACAATTCCGACATTAGCACGAAACCCATCATCAAAAATTAAATCCCCCATCAATTAAGCCTAAAATTTATTCATTCTTATTAAAATAGGATTGGCCCTCTTCCATCATTGCAACAAAAGTTTCTTCTTGGCCTTGTGCGATTGCTTGTGTTATCTCATTAATTGCAGCATTAAGCTCTTTAATTGTTTTTAGACTATGCTCATTTAAATGTTGTATTTCAAAATAAAGATGGGGGTTCTCATCAGTCACTCTTTTAGCAACGTTCAACTGGTCTTTAAAAGTAGTACTTGATAATTTAGGAAGCACGGCTCTATTATCATCAGTTGATGCTAGGACTTTAGCAAAAGCTATATTGATCATATGAGATAAACCCAAAACATAAGCAATCGCATAATCATGATTTTCAATAGACATATCAATTAACTGGGCTGTGGTTGACTCAAATAATTTCTTCACTTCTTGATGTGTATTGTGCTGATCAATGTCCATAAAAATAATCTGCTTACCGGTCAATAAATCACTATCTGGACCAAACATTGGATGTATAGAGGTAACTTGCATCCCTGAATTTACCATGTCTTTTAAGATACTTTGTATCGGTGATTTTATGGAACCTATATCAAAAATTATTCCTCGTCTTTTAGCGTTGAGCATTGCTTGCAATATATCGATTGATTGTCTTAAAGGAGCAGCAACAACTGTAATGGTGTAATCATCATTCGCTTCCTCCCATGTTGAATAATGTTGGGATCCAGATTCAGATTCAATTGGATCAGCAATATCAACTGTGAAGCCCTGGAGCATCAAAAACTCGACGAACCAGCCGCCCATTCTACCTGATCCACCAATGACCAGTGCCCTTTTACCACTGCCCTGACCCTCCTCTTTGACGCGAGCAAATTCCTGAGTTTTAAGGGAGCTCTTTATGAGAAGTTGCATCAAATCTACAACCAAATGTGTATCAACATCTAAGCTCTTAGCATGAGACTGGGCCAACTCAATTACTTGCTTCTCTCTAATGTAATCACGAGTGGGTTGGCCTTTATCTCTTTTATAAGCTCCTATTTCTTCTGCCAAGACTTGTCTTTCATGGATCAGATCTATGATCTTTAAATCCACTTCGCTTAGCTTTGATCTTAATTTCTCTAAATCTTTCATTTATTAAAAATAATAATTCTCTTTTTTTGTAATTAGCTTTCTATTCCTGATAATCTGAATCTATTATTGAATCGAAGTACATATTATAGCAAATCATCAATTTAGTTTATGGTCTCAGAGTTAAGAAAAAGTAGTGTTGGTAACCCCGTTCTAGTACTAAAAGAATGGTTGCATGAAGCAAGGCAATCTAAAATTCAACCCAACCCAAATACTATGTCAATTTCAACAGTTGATTCTATGGGTTGCCCTAATTCTAGAATGGTGTTGTGCAAAGAAATTAATGAAGATCTTGGCTATCTGGTTTTTTATACTAATTATAATTCCGAGAAATCTAAGGAAATTGAATCCCATAATAATTGCTCTGCATTATTTCACTGGGATCCTCTAGGTTATCAGGTGAGAGTTCGAGGAAAACTTATCAAGTCACCCAATCATGAAAGTGATAATTATTTTTCTACCAGGAAAGTGGGGAGTCAGCTCTCAGCCTGGGCAAGCAATCAAAGTGATCAAGTTGAAAATCGTGAGTCATTGGATGATCAGTTTCAAAAGATTATGAAGCGGTTTAATATTCAAGATGAAGACTTAGATTCAACAGAAATTGAGATACCTAGACCAGATTTCTGGGGAGGTTATAGAATCTGGATAAATGAAATTGAGTTATGGTTAAATCAGAGCGAGCGATTTCATGATCGCTTATCTTTCAAACGAGATCTTGTTAAAACCTCTTCTGGTTTTAATGCTGAAAATAATTGGGTAGTAAAAAGATTACAACCTTAATTTACAACATAGCTAATTGATATTAAGATAGCCAGATTGAGTTTCAGTTAATTAATCAACTGTAAGGGAAGTTGGTGGAAACAATCCAACGCTGCCCCCGCAACGGTGATCAAGTTAACTCCTCTACAGAAGACTTTCAGTTTTCAACCACTATCAATAGATGGGAAGGTGTATTGGAGAAGTAATCTTGTCAGCCCGGAGACCTGCTCAATAAAAAAGTACGGTGGGTACGCATTCTCATAGTAGGTTGTACCTGTCCATCACATAACAATAGAGAGATCTCTAATGAGAAACAGACTATTTCTGACAATTCTTTTTTTATCATTTATGAATTATGAGGCCATTGCTGAAGATTCAGAATTGATTGAAAATCTGGTTATTACAGCCGCTAAAAGTCAACAATTGCCTAACGAAGTTATCGCACCTATTATCGTGATTGATCAATCAGATATTGAGTTATCAGGTGTTAATAATATTGCTGAATTACTTAGTTTTTATAATGGGATTAATATTTCAACCAACGGGGGTCCTGGTCAATTAACTTCAATTTTTGTTCAAGGATCCAATAGCAATCAAGTATTAATACTCGTGGATGGGGTAACAATCAATGACTCGGCGACAGGCATAGCGGCAATACAAAACATTCATCCAGATATGATTGAAAGAATTGAAATAGTTAAATCTCCAAGAGCTGCATTATATGGTTCAAATGCAGTTGGAGGTGTTATTAATATTTTTACTAAACGCGGCTCAGACGGGACAACTCTAGGGTTTAAATATGGCTCAGATAAAACACAAATAACCAATATTTCCACTGTGAGTAAAACGACAAATGGCAAAGTAGGCTTACACTTTAATGATTATGATACCGATGGCTTTCCTAGCAAAGAAGCCAGCACTATCAACAGCAAACATAATAATAGATCAATCAATGGGTTTTATGATGGTCAATGGGACAAAGCGATTATTAAAGTCAGTATTTTGGACAGTCGGGGAACAACTGATTATCTAGATTTTTTTGCAAGCCCTGTAAGCCAAGACTTTAATAACACCACTTTCAGCTTCAATGTAAACCAGGAAAAAAATGAGGCCTGGAATTCTAATATTAATTTTGGGTTGAGTAAGGATTTACTGGATCAAAATAATTCAAATGACTTCAATTATTCTAAAAACTTTATATTGGAATGGAGGAATAATTTTAGATTAAATAAAAACAATGAATTATTAACCGGTATAACTCTTGAAAATGAACAGTTTGATGCAAGTAATTATGGTTTAAATATACATACTAGCTTAAATAATAAAGCATTCTTCTTAGAGAATATTTTTTCTAATGAGAAAAACCAATTCTTGGTAGCAATTCGTTTAAATGATAAAGAAGATATTGATGATAAAATAAGTTGGAACCTTGAATATGGCCATCATATTGGTCCTAATACAAGATTATTACTGAATGCTGGGAAAGCCTTCAGAAACCCTTCTTCCTTCGATCTGTATGGCTTTGGTGGCAATAATTTACTACGGCCAGAATACTCAGAAAAAATAAGCTTAGGTTTGTCCTATCAACCTAACTCCTCAACAAATATTGATCTTCATTATTTTGATAATAGAGTTAAGGATCTTGTTGCTTTTAACTATATAGATTTTAAGCTTTATAATATTGAAAGATCAAAAACTTCAGGGATTGATCTTAATCTAAACACCAATGTAAACTCATGGATTTTAAATCTTAACGCCACTATCCAAGATCCAGAAAATTTGACAACCTCAACTCAATTACTAAGGCGACCAAAAAATTCATTCGGAATAGGGGTAAGACGAAGTGTTGAAAAGTTAACTTTTAATTTAAGTCTAGCTAAAAACTCCTCCAGAAATGATTTTGGTGGGATTGTTCTTGATGCTTATACCTTAGCGAATTTAACAATTCAATATCGGCTCAATGATCATTGGACCTTTAACAGTTCAATAAACAATCTTAATAATGAAAAATACACACTAGCAAATGGCTATGTCACCCCTGATAGAAAAATTTATTTCGGGTTTATTTATAGCCCTCAAGGTTAAAGTTTTTGCTTCATCATAGAGATAAACGCTAAGATAAAAGAATGGGTAATCGATTAACAAAGATTTATACAAAAAAGGGCGATGACGGCAGCACCGATTTAGGAGGCAATCAGCGTGTGCCAAAATATGATCAGCAAATAGAGGTCTATGGCTCTCTTGATGAATTAAGCGCTGCTATTGGGCTAATAATCACACAAGCAAACATTCCTGAAGAGATTGGAAACTTTCTCAGCAACTCTCAGCAAGACCTTTTTAATATTGCTGGAGAAATTTCTGCCCCTGAATTTAAAAGTATTGATGAGAAAAAAGTAGAGAATATTGAAGCTCTAATAGAAAAAATTAATGAAGAATTGCCACCACTAAAAGAGTTTGTGGTTCCAGGTGTTAATGAACAATCAGCTCAAACTCATCTCGCAAGAGCTATATGCAGAAGAGCTGAAAGGGCTATCGTTAAACTATCCTCTATAAAAGACGTCAATCCTTCTGCTCTGAAATATCTCAATCGACTATCAGATGCCTTTTTTGTGATTGCTAGACAATTGGCTAGAGAAGACAGCGAAAAAGAAGTGGTTTGGGATCATGAACGGCCTTAAGAATAATCTATGGATATAGAAATTATCCTTGAGCCTGATTTACACCCAAATCAGGTTGCTGAACTTGCGGTCAAGGCAGAAGAATATGGAGTAAGAGCTCTCTGGACTTCAAATTATCACCAACAATGGGATGCCTTTATGAGTCTGATCCCTGCTGCACAACAAACGAAAAGAATTCTTCTTGGACCACTGGCGGTTAGTCCTTTCGAGATGCACCCTTTAAAAATGGCAAATGCTCTTTTAACTTTGAATGAACTCTCTAATGGTCGAGCAATCATTGCTGTAGGCGCGGGTGGTGGAACATTAGGTGCAATGAAGTTTTCATGTCTTGAAACTACTTGTCCAGGATTAAAACCATTTCGAATCATCAGATCAGTTAAAGAAGCGGTTGAAATATTGATCAGTGCCTCGGAGAAAAAATTTAATTTAAAATATGAAGGTGAAATCTTTAATATCACTAGGCCTTATATGCAAGGTTTTACATGGGCAAAATCTAGTCGACCGAAAGTGTATACCTGCTCGACTGAACCTCAAATGTTAAGGCTAGGGGGTCAGTTTGCGGATGGATTGCAAATGAGTGACGTGGCCTTACCAATGCTGAAAGAAGCAATGAATAATATTCATCAAGGCCTTTCAAAAAGAGAGGAGCCTATTGATGATTTCAGAATAGGGAATTTCTGGGCTTGGCATATCAAAGATGATAAAGAAGAATCACTCAAAGAAGCTCGTAGAGAATTAGTCTTTCGTGGATCATTGCTGCCACCATTCTCTCTGCATCACTTTCTAAATGATGAAGAAGCACAAATTGTCATTGATAACTTCAATGCTGGACCAAATAATGAGTTTGCAAAAGCCTATATCAGCCGTTCAGGAATTATTGATAATGTTCCTAAAAATCTGGTTTCAAAATTGATAGATGATTTAAGTTCGGCCGGTGATATGAATGATATTGATAAAGAACTAGAACGATTTTATGTGTTTAAAAAAGCTGGAATGACAGACTTATCAATACGCTTATTTGATAACCCAATGGCAGGACTAAAAATGATAGGAGAGAAAGTTCTTCCAGCACTGGCAAATTAGATGAATATTATTAAGTGGTTTAAACTTGAATTTCGAAGTCTATACATAAGACGGATGCTCAGTTTTGAGGCGCAACAAAAAAATAGTCTAAAAAGTGAGAATAAACGTCAAAAGGAAAATCGACCACATACTGTTTATTATTTTCATGAAGTAAATGACCCATATAGTCATTTATGTGCCCAGATTCTAAAACCTTTAACAGATAATTATGAGATTAATCTCATTCCTTTAATTGTTGGAAAGCCACCCAAGTCGTCAACACCAGAAACTGAGATGCGAATGAAACATAGTATTGAAGATGCTGCTTTGATTGCCCCTTATCATAATCTTCAATTTCTCCCACTTATAAGTGAGATTGATCATCAAAGCATAGAAGTGGCTCAATCTATTTTAGTCAATTGTGATCAATCTAAGTTTGTACAAACTGCAATCCGAGTTGGAGAGGCACTTTGGTCTGGAAATTCTGATGAGCTCCATTCAATGAATAATTCTAAAGATCATACAAACAACAACCATTTGCCCTCAGTGATAAAGAAAAATAATCTGATAAGAAAGAAAATGGGACATTATTTTGGTGGTGTTTTTGCCTATGAAGGTGAGTGCTATTGGGGGATTGATCGCCTACCTCATCTTGAAAGACGTTTGACTGAAGTGGGAGCTAAAAAAGAAAATAAGGATCAGGTTTTAATTCCTAGAAAACCGTCTGTTGCTAATAAAAAGCAATCGCCTGAGCTTTATCTTGATGTTTTATGGTCTGGTAGAAGCCCCTATAGCTATCTTGCTATGAAGCCATTGGCTCAGCTTAGAGAGAAATATAACGTTAAACTTAGATACCAAATTATCCTTCCAATGGTCATGAGGGGTATGAAAATTAACCCCGAGAAAGGCTTATATATCATTAAGGATTGCATGCGTATTGCTGATGAAAATAATATACCCTTTGGACATATAATTGATCCGCTGGGAGAAGCTGTTGAGAGATGTTATTCAATGTTTGATTACGTTAGAAGACATAATAAAGAAGAACAATATCTTCATGCCTTTGCAAAAGCGGTTTGGGCTGAGGGAAAACATGGGTATTTAACAAGCACGCTTAAAACAATTATTAATCAAATTGGCTTAGATTGGGAAGAAGCAAAAACTGAATTGGATTCCACAAACTGGACAATTGAAACAGATAAGAATGGAGAGACTCTATATGAACTTGGTAAATGGGGGCCACCAACAATGACATTATCAAATTCTGAAAATGAAAATCTGATTACTGTGTGGGGTCAAGATAGAATTTGGTTAATTGAAGAAACCATCAATTTAATGCAAGTGAGCAATAATTAAGCTAAATTAAATCTCCTCAATCAAAGGAATTATGACTATGAAATCAAATCAGAAAGTATTTATTACGGGAGCCAGCAGTGGTATTGGAGCAGCAATTGCTGAAGAGTATGCTAGCCAAGGAGCAATTCTAGGCTTGGTTGCTAGAAGAGAAGCAAAACTTGAGGCTATAAAAAACAAATGCTTAGAACTAGGTGCTGAGGATGTTAAAACCTATTCACTTGATGTTACTGATATGGATCAATCATTGTCTATCGCAAAAGATTTTATTGCCTGGTCAAAGGAAGGGATTGATATCGTTGTTGCTAATGCAGGCGTGGCCTTCTCAGATCACCTCTCATCTGGTGATCCAACTCAAATTAATCAAACTCTGCTTATTAATATACTCGGTGTAACAAATACTGTTATTCCTTTTGTGCCAACAATGAAATCACAAAAAAAGGGCGCCATTGTTATTATGTCTTCCATAGCCAGCTTTACAGCGCCAGCTTATTTTGGTGGGTATTCTGCGTCAAAAGTTGCCGTCAGGAGATTGGGAGATGGATGGAGAGAAACACTTCAAAAACATAATGTACAGGTCACCACAATATGCCCTGGCTATATCAAAAGTGAGATGACTGATGTTAATGACTTTAAAATGCCATTCCTTATGGAAACCGATGTGGCTGCTAAAAAGATGGTGCAGGCAATTAAATCTAGGAAAAAAACATACATCCTTCCTTGGCAATGGCGTCCAGTGATTGCCATCTCAAGATTTTTCGGAAGAAAACTAAAAAGTATCTAGTTAGGTGGACAATAAGCCCATTGTTTTCCTTGATATGGACGGTGTGCTCGCCGACTTTTTTAGTGCCTTTTCGAGTTTTGCTGGAGTAAAACACTGGAAAGAACTGGGGCCTTCAGAATTATCCAATGCTCTTGAAGCTGTCATTGGCAGTGATTTCTTTTCAACTATTCCAAAAACATGGTGTTGTGATGAATTGATTGCAATGGTGGTGGAATTTTCTGGAAGCTATTCTATTCTCTCATCGCCTCTGGATGGAGATGAAGAAAATTGTGCGCATTGGAAGAGGGTTTGGATCGAAAATAATCTCAATCCAAAACCTTCAGAGATATTCATTAATAGAGATAAAGGGAATTATGC
>CAYQEV010000044.1:0-12888 GCA_964416745.1 uncultured Woeseia sp. | reverse complement strand
GTTTCTGGGGTTTCTTCAAGATCAAATTGTGGGAATATTTCTCTTTCTTCTTGTTTAGATTTTATAGACGGAGTAATCACTAAATAGCTATTATCATGGCCTACAGTTGATCCCTTTATATAGATCAGATTTCTTTCACTATCAATCTCAACAACCTCAAGATTTTGAACTGTCCTCTTAACATTACCCATTTGCCCTGACATCTTTTTACCTTTGAAAACACGACCAGGTGTTTGGTTCTGACCAATTGATCCTGGAGCTCTGTGTGACAATGAATTACCGTGGGTTGCATCCTGCATGCTGAAATTGTGTCTTTTAATAACACCTGCAAATCCTTTACCAATGGTTTTACCAGAGATATCTACTAATTCACCTTTTTGAAAATAATCAACAGTGATTTCTTTTCCTGTCTCAACTTTGTCAATCTCATGATTATTTAATCTGAATTCATGCAGTTTAGATGAATGTTCTTTTTTGGTAGATTTAATTTGACCTTGGTTAGGTTTTGATAGTCTTTTGATTTTTTGGCCAGTAGTGACTTGAATAGCATCATAGCCATCGGTACTTTTAGTCTTGATTTTGTTAATGAAATTAGGATTTGCTTGAACAATAGTAACCGGTACAGAGCGCCCATCGTCTGTAAAAACTCTCGTCATCCCGCACTTTTTGCCAACAATGCCTATCATTCCTTGTTTCCAGTAAGTAATTTAAACTTTTTATATTAGTATTTTTCATTAACTATTTTTTATTAGAAGAAAAACGTATGTTATTGATTTTTATTGACTATTTAACAATAAAACTAATAAATACTATTTCTACTAAACCAACGCATTTTTGTAAGTCTATCCCTTTAATAGAAAGACTATTTAAGCATATTTAATACTTAGCCCCAAAGCGTTCGGGAATTATATCAATTTTGAACTTCAGTTCAATTTAATTTGAACATCAACACCAGCAGGTAATTCAAGCTTCATTAGTGCATCGACTGTTTTGTCGCTTGGATTCAATATATCCATAACTCTCTTGTGTGTTGTAAGCTCATATTGATCCCTTGCATCTTTATTCACATGAGGTGAAATAAGTACAGTAAATCGCTCTCTTGAGGTAGGAAGAGGTATTGGACCTGAGACAGTTGACCCTGTCCTTTTAGCTGTTTCTACTATCTCTTCTGTTGAAGAATCAATAAGTTTATGATCAAAGGACTTAAGCCTAATTCTAATTGTTTGATTATCTGCCACAGTATTTTATCCTTCGTTAATTGATAGTGCTTCAGCTTGCTGCCTGGGAGCTTCGCTGTACTTTTGAAATTCCATTGTATACGTAGCTCTACCCTGACTCATAGATCTTAAGTCTGTTGCATAACCAAACATTTCAGCAAGAGGTACTTCAGCTTTAATGATTTTTCCAGCAGGTGACTCATCCATTCCTTGTAATATACCTCGTCTTCTACTTAAATCACCGTTTACATCACCCATGTAATCTTCTGGTGTTACAATTTCAACCTTCATTACAGGCTCTAATAAAACAGGATTAGCTTTCAAAGCACCTTGTTTAAAGGCCATAGAGCCGGCAACCCTAAAAGCAACTTCACTAGAATCGACATCATGGAATGAACCATCATATAGACTCACTTTTACATCAACCACTGGGAAACCGGTAATAACACCGTTTGACATTTGTTCTTTAATGCCTTTATCAACAGCAGGTATAAACTCTCTTGGTATGACGCCGCCTTTGATTTCGTTAACAAATTCATATCCTGCACCTGGTTCTTGGGGTTCAATCCTAATATAAACATGGCCATACTGGCCTCTACCACCGGATTGTCTTACAAATTTTGCTTCTTGTTCCACGTTCTTCTTAATAGTCTCTCGATAAGCAACTTGAGGTCTTCCTACATTTGCATCAACATTAAATTCTCTAGATAACCTATCTACAATAATATCTAAGTGCAATTCCCCCATCCCTGAAATAATTGTCTGGCCAGATTCTTCATCAGTCCTTACTTTAAATGATGGATCTTCTTTGGCTAATTTCTGTAAACCTATTCCCATTTTAGATTCATCTTCTGTAGACTTTGGTTCAACTGCTACTGAAATAACAGGATCTGGGAACTCCATTTTCTCTAGAGTGATGATATTTTTTAAATCAGATAAAGTGTCTCCTGTAGTAACATTTTTTAAACCTACTGCAGCTGCAATATCACCCGCGCGTACCTCTTTGATTTCCTCTCTAGTATTAGAATGCATTTGAAGTATTCGTCCAATTCTTTCTTTCTGACTTTTCAAAGGATTGTATATCGTGTCTCCAGAGTTTAAAACCCCAGAATAAACTCTAAAAAAGGTTAAATTACCAACATAAGGATCATTGGCAATCTTAAAGGCTAAAGCAGAGAATTTATCATTATCATCAGACTTTCTATTACTATCTGATCCGTCTTCTGAGATACCAACAATAGCTGGTTTATCTAAAGGGGAAGGTAGGAAATGGATAACAGCATCCAACATAGCTTGCACACCTTTATTTTTAAAAGCAGAGCCACAAATAACCGGCACTATTTCATTATTAAGAGTTCTTATTCTTAAGCCTTTTATAATTTCATTATTATCAAGCTCTCCATCCTCTAAATATTTGTTTAAGAGGTCTTCAGATGCCTCGGCAGCTACTTCAATCATTGCCTCCCTATATTTTTCACATGTGGCATTTAATTCTTCAGGAATATCTTCTTCCGCATAAGTTGCACCTAAATCATCTTCAGACCAATTAATCGCTTTCATTCTAATCAAATCAATAACGCCTTTAAAATTTTCTTCGGCGCCTATTGGAATCTGAATTGGAACTGCATTAGCTCCAAGTCGATCTTTGATTTGTTCAACAACTCGAAGAAAGTCTGCACCAGCCCTATCCATTTTGTTAACAAAAGCTAATCTTGGTACAGCATATTTATTTGCTTGTCTCCAGACTGTTTCAGATTGTGGTTCCACTCCACCAACTGCACAAAAGACTGCAACTGCGCTATCAAGAACTCTAAGCGATCTTTCTACCTCAATCGTAAAATCAACATGGCCTGGGGTATCAATAATATTAATTCTATGTTGTTCAAACTGTTGATCCATGCCTTGCCAGAAACAGGTTGTGGCTGCAGAAGTAATTGTGATGCCTCTTTCTTGCTCCTGTTCCATCCAGTCCATGACAGCATTCCCATCATGCACCTCACCTATCTTATGAGATATACCTGTATAAAATAAAACACGCTCTGTCGTTGTTGTTTTACCAGCATCAATATGGGCCATAATACCTATATTTCTATATCTTTCTATTGGTGTAGTTCTAGCCATTATTATGTCTCGAGATTCAGTATTGGTGGGAGGGTATTACCAACGGAAATGAGAGAATGCTTTATTAGCTTCTGCCATTTTATGTGTGTCTTCTTTCTTCTTGATTGCATTACCTCTGTCATTTGATGCATCAAGTAACTCATTAGCAAGTTTAATTTTCATGCTCTTTTCTTGTCTGGATCTAGCAGATTCTATCAGCCATCTCATTGCCAATGCTTCTCTTCTTTCCTGTCTGACCTCCACGGGTATTTGATAAGTAGCACCACCAACTCTTCTCGATCTTACTTCAACCACTGGTTTTACTTTATCCAAAACTTCTTCAAATATTTCAGGTGCTTTCTCAATGGGATGCCCAAGTTTACTAACTAGAGTATCTAGGGCCTCATAGACAATAGTTTCTGCAGTAGATTTTTTACCATCTTTCATAATCATATTTATGAATTTAGCCAATAATCGACTAGAAAACTTTGGATCAGGTAAGATCTCTCTTTTTATTGCTGCATTTCTTCTAGACATGATTAACCTTTTGGCCTTTTCGCACCATACTTTGATCGTCCCTGTCTTCTATCTCTAACTCCAGAGCAATCCAAAGTTCCACGAATAGTATGATAACGAACTCCAGGAAGATCTTTGACTCTTCCTCCCCTAATTAATACCACAGAATGTTCTTGAAGATTGTGCCCCTCGCCGCCGATATAACTGGTCACTTCATAACCATTAGTTAATCTGACTCTTGCAACCTTCCTTAAAGCAGAATTAGGTTTTTTTGGTGTTGTAGTATAAACACGTGTGCAGACCCCTCGTTTCTGAGGCTTGCCTTCTAGAGCTGGAACATTATTTTTAACTATTTTCCTTTTTCTAGATTTTCTAACTAATTGATTAATGGTTGTCATAATTAATTTTCAAATTAAATTCTCAGGGATTCTATTCTTCTATAGCCAATGGTTCAAGTAATTTAAATTTCTTTTGCTTCCGCAACCTTAGTCTCAGCATTTCTTTGACTTTGGTTAGAATCATCTAAATCCTGTAATCCTTTGGCAAATTCTTCTTCAGCAATTGATGCAGCATCAGTTTCAGTTATGTATCCTGTTCCAGCAGGAACAAGTCGACCAACCACTACATTCTCCTTTAAACCTCTCAATTTATCTGTAGAACCTTTAACTGCAGCTTCTGTCAGTACACGAGTTGTTTCCTGGAAGGAAGCAGCTGAAATAAATGATGTCGTAGCTAGAGAAGCTTTTGTTATTCCCATTATCATAGGTTTGTATGTTGCAGGCTTGAGCTCTTCTAACTTGATTTTCTTATTAATATCATGAAGTTCTGACTTATTAATTAATTCATTAGGCAATAAATTGGTATCTCCTGGCTCTTCAATTACAACGGTTCTCATCATTTGTCTAATAATGATTTCTATGTGTTTATCATTAATTGGCACTCCTTGAAGTCGGTAAACATCTTGCACTTCTTTAACAAGATACTTCGCTAACTTATCAACACCTTGAACTTCTAAAATATCATGTAAACTTAATTCACCATCCGAAATAATTTCACCTTTTTGGATGCTTTCACCTTCAAAAATATTTAAAGTTCTTATTTTAGGTATCAGTTCCTCATGTGAGTCCCCATTATCATCCGTTATGACTAACCTTACCTTGCCTTTTGTTTCCTTGCCGAAACTCGTTATTCCTGAATGTTTAGCCAAAATAGCGGCATCTTTGGGTTTTCTTGCTTCAAATAAATCAGCAACCCTAGGTAACCCCCCAGTGATATCACTCGTTTTAGAAGATTCAAGAGGGATTCTAGCAATAACATCACCAGCATTTATTTTTGTTCCATCCTGAATACTAATAATAGCTCCAGCAGGGAATATATAAATTATTGGAGTTTCAGTTTTAGTAAACGTAATGGGCTTACCTCTTCCATTAACTAAAGCAGCCTTAGGTCTTATTACAGAAGTTGTGCTTGTTTGTTTTTTGGAGTCCATAATCATTATATTTGATAGCCCCGTTACCTCATCAATTTGCTCTGTTACCGTCACTCCATCGACAAAATCCTCAAATTTTATGATGCCAGCAGCTTCTGCAACTATTGGATGTGTATGCGGGTCCCATGTAGAGATAAGATCACCAGCTTTTACTTTTTGTCCATCCTTAATAGTAATAATTGCACCATAAGGAACCTTGTAGCGTTCTCTTTCTTTGCCATATTGATCAGAAATAATAATTTCACCAGATCTACTAACCGCTACTAAATTCTTATCTACGTTTTTAATAGTTTTTAAATTATATAAAGAAGCTACTCCATCATTATTTATCTCGATAGAATTTTGAGCAGCAGAACTCGAAGCAGCTCCACCTATATGGAAGGTCCTCATTGTCAATTGAGTCCCAGGTTCACCAATAGACTGAGCAGCAATTATGCCTACAGCTTCTCCAATATCGACTATGTGGCCTCTTGCTAGATCCCTTCCATAGCATTTAATGCATAGCCCATGATTAGTTTCACAAGTGACAGGATTTCTTATACTAATTGCATCAACCCCATGCTCTTCTATAAGAGTTACGTTATCTTCATCAATTAAAGTCCCTTTTTTAAGAATAACTTTTTTATTCTCTCTATCCTTTATCGGTTGAGCAATAACTCGACCTAAAACTCTATCACTTAGGTTCTGAACAATCTCCCCGCCTTCAACAACAGCAGAAATGGTAAGTCCATTTTTTGTCCCACAATCTTCTTCAGAAATAACTAGATCTTGAGATACATCAACTAATCTTCTTGTTAAGTATCCAGAGTTTGCCGTTTTTAGTGCCGTATCAGCTAATCCCTTTCTGGCTCCATGGGTAGAGATAAAATATTGAAGAATATTCAAGCCTTCTCTAAAATTTGCTGTGATTGGAGTTTCAATAATTGATCCATCAGGCTTTGCCATTAGTCCTCTCATACCAGCTAACTGCCTGATCTGTGCTGCTGAACCTCTTGCTCCAGAGTCAGCCATCATAAAGATTGAATTAAAAGAAGCTTGTTCTTGTTTCTTTCCTTCTGAATCTTTTACTACTTCAGTGCCTAACTTATCCATCATAGCTTGGGCAACTTGGTCATTAGTCCTGGACCAAATATCTACAACCTTATTATATCTTTCACCCTGAGTTAATAACCCTGAAGTAAATTGACTTTGTATATTTTTAACCTGTGATTCTGCCTCAGACAATATATCCTCTTTTTTATCAGGAACAACCATATCATCTAATGCTATAGAGACCCCTGATTTTGTTGCATATTCAAAACCCAGGTACATAAGTTTATCAGCAAAAATGACAGCTGCCTTTAGGCCAACTTCTCTATAAGTCTTATTAATTAATTTAGAAATTGCTTTACTGTCCATTGCTTTATTAATCTCTGCAAAAGGAATCTCATCAGGAATAATTCTAGAAAATAGTGCTCTTCCCACAGTTGTTTCAATAATCTCACTCTTTAGCTCTTTATTTTCAAGCTCTTTAATTCTTAATTTAATTCGTGCATGCAATCCAACAAAGCCATTTAAAAACGATCTTTCAACCTCTTTAACATCTGCAAATATAGAGTTCTCGCCTTTATCATTAACTTTTTCCCTTGTCATATAATATAAGCCCAGAACTACATCTTGAGATGGAACAATAATAGGATCACCATTTGCTGGGGAAAGAATATTATTAGAGGACATCATAAGTGCCCTACTTTCCAACTGAGCTTCAATTGAGAGGGGAACATGCACTGCCATCTGATCACCATCAAAGTCTGCATTGAATGCTTTACAAACTAATGGGTGAAGCTGGATAGCTTTACCTTCAATCAAAACCGGTTCAAACGCCTGAATGCCCAATCTATGAAGCGTAGGAGCTCTATTCAATAAAACAGGGTGTTGCCTAATTACACCGTCAAGAATATCCCATATCTCAGGTCCTTCTTGTTCTACTAACCTTTTAGCTGACTTTATTGTAGACGCTTCACCTTGATAAATGAGTTTACTAAAAACGAATGGTTTAAAAAGTTCAAGTGCCATTTTTTTAGGTATGCCGCACTGATGTAATTTTAAAGTCGGCCCAACAACAATGACTGACCTTCCAGAGTAATCAACTCTTTTTCCTAACAAATTTTGTCTAAATCTACCTTGCTTACCTTTTATCATATCTGCTAATGACTTCAGTGGGCGTTTATTAGATCCTGTTACTGCTCGCCCCATTCTTCCATTATCTAAAAGAGCATCTACTGATTTCTGTAGCATTCTTTTCTCATTTCTAACTATGATTTCAGGTGCATTCAGGTCCAAAAGCCTTTGTAATCTATTATTTCTATTGATAACTCTTCGATATAAATCATTTAAATCAGATGTTGCAAATCTTCCGCCATCAAGTGGGACCAGTGGTCTTAAATCTGGAGGTAAAATTGGGAGTACTTTTAAAATCATCCATTCAGGTCTGTTTCCAGACTTTATAAGAGATTCCAGTAGTTTTATTCGTTTTTGATATCGCTTAATCTTTATTTGAGATGCTGTAGACTTCATGTCTTCATGAATGAGGTCCATTGCTGCCTTTAGATCAATATTCTTTAGAATATCATGGATAGCTTCAGCGCCCATTGCAGCTGAAAAATCATCACCAAACTCTTCCAAAGCCTCAATGTATTCTTCTTCAGACATTAGTTGACCTCTCTTAAGGTCAGTCATTCCAGGGTCAGTTACAAGGTGTGCTTCAAAATACAATACTCTTTCTATTTCTCTTAAAGTCATATCCAGAAGTAGGCCAATTCTAGATGGAAGAGATTTTAAGAACCAAATATGTGCAACTGGGCTAGCTAGTTCAAGGTGACCCATCCTCTCCCTTCTTACTTTACTTTGAGTTACCTCAACGCCGCATTTTTCGCACACTACCCCTCGGTGTTTTAATCTTTTATATTTTCCACACAAGCATTCGTAATCCTTGACTGGTCCAAAAATCTTAGCGCAAAACAAACCATCTCTTTCTGGTCTAAATGTTCGATAATTAATGGTTTCTGGCTTCTTAACTTCACCATAAGACCATGATCTAATTAATTCAGGAGAAGCTAAAGCTATCCTTATGTAGTCAAAGTCTTCAGTAAGTGGTTTTTGGTTAAATATATTTAATAGGTTCTTCATTTAGCTTCCTAAATCTATTTCTCTTCAAAATTTTTGTTGTCTTCAATCAAATCCATGCTTAATCCTAGTGATCTAATTTCTTTCATTAAGACATTGAATGATTCGGGTATTCCTGTATCCACTTCATTGGTTCCATCAACAATTTGCTTATACATTCTTGTTCTGCCTTGAACATCATCTGATTTGACGGTTAGCAGTTCTCTCAGGGTATGAGAAGCACCATAAGCTTCTAGAGCCCAAACTTCCATTTCGCCAAACCGTTGCCCTCCAAACTGTGCTTTACCACCAAGAGGTTGCTGAGTTACTAAACTGTAAGGGCCAGTTGATCTAGCATGCATTTTGTCATCAACAAGATGATTAAGTTTAAGCATATACATGTAGCCAACTGTTGTGGCTCGATCAAAATATTCGCCACTCCTACCGTCAATTAACCTGGTTTGACCTGTTTCTGGTAGGTCTGCTAATTTCAGCAATGATTTAATTTCTTCTTCTTCTGCACCATCAAAAACAGGGGTTGCCATGGGTACGCCGTCTTTAAGGTTCTGTGCTAACTCTACAATCTCTTCATCTGAAAGCTTAGATAAAGGTACTTTTTCTGATGCTTTATTAGTGTTATATACTTTATTAAGAAAATCTCTTAGTGCTTTGACTCTGCCTGGGCCTGATTTTTCTCTAAGAATGTTCTCTACCTTTTGGCCCAGTTCTTTAGCTGCCCATCCTAAGTGAGTTTCTAGGATTTGACCTACATTCATTCTTGAAGGAACACCCAAAGGATTAAGTACAATATCTATTGGTGTTCCATCTTCCATATATGGCATATCTTCGACAGGAACAATTCTAGAAATGACTCCTTTATTTCCATGTCTTCCTGCTACCTTATCACCAGGTTGAACTCTTCGCTTCACTGCTAGAAATACTTTTACCATTTTTAATACACCTGGTGGTAAATCATCAAATGCTTCTATTTTTTTCTTGGCAGCGTCTAACTTCTGGGTGAACTCTTTTTTTAGATCTTTATGATTGTTATAAAATGTTTCAAGTTCTGAATTTAGTTTTTCATTCTGTAACTTGACCTCAAACCATTTATTTTTTCCTATAGAATCAAGATATTCTTTATCTATCTTTAATGACTTTCGTCCAACCTTAGCCATTTTATTTATTAATAGTTTCTCGATCCTATTAAAAATGTCTCCTTCCATGATTCGAAGCTGATCTTTAAGGTCTGTTCTAACAGACTCGAGCTCAGCATCTTCAATCTCATTAGACCTTTCATCCTTTTCAACGCCTTCCCTACAAAAAACACGAACATCTATTACAGTACCGTCCATTCCTGATGGGACTCTAAGAGAAGTATCCTTAACATCTGAAGCCTTCTCTCCGAAGATTGCTCTAAGTAGTTTCTCTTCTGGTGTTAATTGAGTTTCACCTTTTGGTGTAATCTTTCCTACAAGAATATCGCCACCAACAACCTCGGCTCCAATATATGCAATACCTGATTCATCTAACTTTCTCAGAGCAGAATCTCCCACATTTGGTATATCTGCTGTGATTTCTTCTGAGCCAAGCTTTGTGTCTCTGGCTATACACTGGAGTTCTTCAATATGAATTGTTGTAAATCGATCTTCTTGCACAACTCTTTCTGATATAAGTATCGAATCCTCAAAATTAAATCCGTTCCATGGCATAAATGCTACAAGTAAATTTTGACCAATGGCTAATTCTCCAAGGCTTGTTGATGCGCCATCAGCAATTACATCTCCCTTAGAAATGACATCACCAACAACAACCAATGGTCTTTGGTTTATGCAAGTGTTTTGATTAGAGCGTGTGTACTTTGTTAGATTATAAATATCTACTCCCGACTCTCCTGTAGTTGCCTCATCATCGTTTACAGCAATAACAATTCTTGAAGCATCAACAGAGTCAATAACTCCTCCCCTTCTTGCAACAATCGTTACTCCTGAATCAGTTGCTACTATCCTCTCCATCCCAGTTCCAACCAAAGGCTTATCAGCTAATAATGTTGGAACAGCTTGTCTTTGCATATTAGATCCCATGAGTGCTCTATTTGCATCATCATGTTCTAGAAAAGGAATTAAAGATGCAGCAATGGATACAATCTGTTTTGGTGACACATCCATATACTGAATCGATCCAGGAGGCATCAGAGTAAACTCATTATTGAACCTGGCAGATATAAGCTCATCAACCAATTGATTCTTAGAATCAAGAGTTGAGTTAGCTTGTGCTATTACAAAATTACTCTCATCAATCGCTGACAAATACTTGATTTTATTTGTGGCCTTTCCCTTGACTACTTCTCTATAGGGTGTTTCAAGAAAGCCATAATGATTCACTCGTGAATAGATTGCCATAGAATTAATTAAGCCAATATTAGGTCCTTCTGGTGTTTCTATAGGACAAACCCTTCCATAATGAGTAGGGTGGACGTCTCGCACTTCAAATCCAGCTCGCTCTCTGGTCAAACCGCCTGGGCCAAGTGCAGAAATTCTTCTTTTATGGGCAATTTCAGATAGGGGATTGTTTTGATCCATAAATTGAGAAAGCTGACTGGATCCAAAAAACTCTTTTATAGCTGCAGACACTGGTTTTGAATTTATCAAATCCCTTGGCATTAACTCTTCAGTCTCCACTAATGATAATCTATCTCTAACTGCTCTCTCTACCCTAATAAGCCCTACTCTAAATGAGTTCTCAACCATCTCACCTACTGTTCTTATTCTTCTGTTACCTAAGTGATCTATGTCGTCAACAACATCAGAACCATTTCTTATGTTAATCAGTGTCTTTAAAACATTGAGAATGTCTTCTTTTGTTAGAATTGATATTCCTTTCTCAGAATCAGCACCAATTCTCCTGTTAAACTTCATCCTTCCAACCTCAGAAAGATCATATCGCTCAGGATTAAAGAAAAGATTATTAAATAAATTTTCTGATGCATCTTTAGTTGGTGGCTCACCAGGTCTCATCATTCTATAAATTTCAGTAAGCGCTTCTTCGGCAGTAGAAGACGGATCTATTCTAAGAGAGTTTGATATATAGGGTCCTTGATCAACATCATTAATATAAATGGTTTCAACCTCTTTGATACCTTTTTCTATAATCGTTTCTAGAAGCTCTTTATCTAAGACATCATTAGTAGATGCCAATAATTCACCCGTTTCTTTATCAATTAAATCTTTGGCTAATATTTTCTCTTCTAGGTCTTCAAAGGTTAATTTTAAGTACTTATTTTTGCTGTCCTTGATTTGCTTAATATGGAGAGCATTAACTCGTTTACCTTTACCAACTATGGTTTTTTTACCAACATTAATATCAAAATCAGCAACACTTCCTTTTAAATGATCTAAATTTATTTCAATCTTTATTTCTTTTTTTGATAATTGGTATTTGTCCGTTTCAAAAAAGATATCAATAATTTCTTTATCACTAAGCCCTAAAGCATGGAGTAAAATTGTAGCTGGTATTTTTCTTCTTCTATCAATTCTGGCAAAAATATTATCTTTGGCATCAAACTCAAAATCTAACCAAGAACCTCTGTAAGGAATAACTCTAGCTGAAAATAAAAGCTTCCCAGAAGTCTGGACACCTTTGTCATGATCAAAAAATACCCCTGGAGACCTATGAAGTTGGGAAACTATTACTCTATCTGTTCCATTGATTACAAACGTGCCATGTTCTGTCATTAAGGGTATCTCACCAAAATACACATCGGTAGTATCGCCAGTTTGTTTTAAATCCAATACTTCCTTAACTGTCTCTTTTTCTGAAGTCTTATCATATGTAATGAGCTTAGTTTTTACCCTTAGAGGTGCCGCATAAGACAATCCTCTTAATTGACATTCTCTTACATTAAATTCTGGCTCTTCTAATCTGTAACTTACAAATTCCAACCTTGCATTTTTAGAAAAACTTTCAATCGGGAACAAATTCTTAAATGCAGCCTGTAAGCCTATATTTTTTCTTTTACCGGGATCTATGTCATTTTGAAGAAATTTATTATATGACTCTACTTGTAAAGTCAATAAATCTGGTACATCTAAAGCAGGTTTTTGCTTACCAAAATCTTTTCTAATTCTTTTCTTTTCAGTGAACGAAAATGTCATATATTGAAAACCTATAAACGCAGCACGATCTCCAAGAAGATCATGCAGTTATATTACTTATACCCCTAGCATCAAGTCTTGAAACAAAATTAAACTATTTAAGTTCAACTGAAGCTCCAGCTTCTTCAAGCTGTTTCTTCATTTCGTCTGCTTCATCTTTTGATACTGACTCTTTTAGTGACTTCGGTGCAGCTTCTACTAGATCTTTTGCATCTTTTAGACCTAAGCCTGATATTGATCTTACGGCTTTAATCACTGCAATTTTATTATC
>CAYQEV010000043.1:6561-13574 GCA_964416745.1 uncultured Woeseia sp. | reverse complement strand
TTATTTATTTTAAATTTTTATACCCTGAAATGAATTCAAGTGAATATTGGTTTTTAGGTATATCACCAGAAGGAATTGGCTTTATTGGTATGCTATTGAACCTTTTTATAAGTTTCTTGATTTCAGCGGCCACGCCTCCACCACCTAATGAAATTATCAGACTAATCAATGAAATTAGAGAACCCTAAAATAGTGATATATTATTTCTTCGGGGGAGCTAACATTAATTTCGACGTTGCCTCTACATAGGCTATGTAGTCTGAATCTGAGCCCCACTTCTCTTTTGCTAAGCGATCCAATGTCGGTATCCCGCTTAACCGAGTAAGGAGTAAGTAGACGAAGATAGGTGATATTAGTGTCACTAATTGCCACCCAGATAACACAGGATATGTGAATAAAGCCAAACCAAGCCAGAGGGTAATTTCACCAAAGTAATTAGGGTGTTGAGACCATGACCATAGACCGGAGGTAATAAAGCGATCTTTATTATTTGGATCTTTTTTAAATTGTGTCTTCTGATTGTCAGCGATAACTTCTACTGCAAAACCAAAAAGCCACAAAGCGATGCCCACATATCCCAAAATTCCTAATTCCACTGTTGTGTTAGAGGTCAGTGCAGCGAGACCAGCTGCCATGGTAACTAATACCCAAAGTCCACCGAGCGTCCAAGTCAGCAGAAACCAAGTAAACTTGGTTTTCATCACAATAAAACGTTTGTCTTGCCCATCTTTTTTTATACGCCAAAATAAAAATGAGCCCAGTCGCACTGCCCAGACCAAAATCATGGCACAGATAATTAAATCTCTAATATCTAGAGACGGATTTAACACCATCGCTACAATTACCGTGGTTATATAGGAAAGAGAACCTGTTAAGTCAAAGTAATGCTCAGTTTGAAACGCATAAGAGGGTATGAAAATAGCCCAGTGCAGAATAAACCCAATTGCCCCACACACAGCAAATAATGGCAAGCCTTGTAAACTCAAACTACCCTGGCTACCGGCAAGCAGTATTAATGTCGCAATTATTAGTGACACCGCAATGCCTATGAGACTCTTAGATTGTGTCATATTAAAGCCCTCTTTATTCTTATCCTAAAATCAATCAATCCTATATTTTATCAATAAATGAATTTTTTCCAGTGAAACCTAAGTATGTTTTGTTATTTTTTGAGTCGTTCAAACCATTTTGATTTGTCTTGAGGAATAAAATTATCAACTAAATCCATCGCCTCATCAATTGAGTTCGCAAAGATAAGTTCATTGGATGTTGATCGAGGAAGGAAACCTTCGTGAACAGCATGTTCAACAAAATCTTTAAGGGTCGAATAATAATTTTCAATATTTAATAGGATGATTGGTTTAGATTGCAATCCGAGTTGGTTCCAAGTAAGCGATTCAAAGAATTCTTCCCATGTGCCAACACCACCAGGTAAACAAATTATCGCATCTGATTTTTCAGCCATTAATTGCTTTCTTTCATGCATAGTGTCCACAATCAACATTTCATTTAAGCCAGGATGTCCCACTTCAATATCATTTAGTTGTTCGGTAATAACTCCAATAATATAACCATCGTGTTCAATAGCACTATCTGCTAAAACACCCATTAAACCATTGCTGCCACCACCAAAGACAATGTTGTAACCATTGGTAACAATTTCTTTAGCCAAAAGTTGGGCAGATTGTCGATAGATTTCTCTGTTGCCGAAACTTGATCCAGCGAAAACACAGACGTTTTTGATGTTATTCAATGGGGTTTTTTGGTTACTCATATAAGAAATTTTGGCACAAGGTAAATGCTTGCTAAGGACACAATAACGATAGCTATTAAATTCAGGACAATACCAGCCTTCATCATTTGAGGGACTTTAATTAATTCAGATCCAAAGACAATAGCATTGGGTGGAGTTGCCACTGGCAGCATAAAAGCACAACTTGCAGCAATTGCAATTGCAGCTGTTAATAACAATGGGTCAAAACCAAATTGCGTGGCAATGATGGCCACAATAGGAAGAAATGTAGCTGTTGTGGCTAAATTTGAAGTGAGTTCAGTCAAAAATATAATCAAGGCCGTGAACAAAAAAACCAGTAAAATTAAACTTAAACCGACAGGCATTAAGCTTCCTATCCAAGCTGCTAGTCCAGTGCTCTGTGCTGCTGCGGCTAAGGATAATCCTCCACCAAATAATAAAAGCACACCCCATGGAACCCCTTTCTCAGCGTCTTTCCAGTCTAATAGGTTGTTTTGATTGCTGTTTCCACTTGGTGTTAAGAATAGGGCAAGGCCACACAACATAGCAATGCCAGGATCAGTTAGTCCTTCTAACCCAGGTATATTATTAATCGGACCTCTGAAAACCCAAAGTAGGGCAGTTGAGAGAAAAATAACCAGCACTCTCATTTCAGAAGATTTAATTTTACCCAGGCCATTTCTCATGGTGATGATGGTTTCTTGAGTCTCAGTCGATGTTTCAAAGTTGACTGGGAATGTTAATTTCGTCAAGGTTATCCAGGCTAAAGGCAGGAGCGTTAAACTCACTGGTACACCCACCTTCATCCAATCCAGAAATGAAATAGAAACCGCGTATTGTTCTTCCATAAAACCGTTTAGAGCCATATTCGGTGCTGTTCCAATAAGTGTTGCTATTCCTCCAATATTTGCTGCATAAGCGATACCCAGAAGAAGTGCCACTTGAAAATTAATTTTATCCATTTCACTGAGTTCAGACATGGATTCTTTAACCACAGCAATAATGGCCAAGCCAATAGGGAGAAGCATAATTGTAGTTGAGGTATTCATGATCCACATGCTTAACACACAAGAACTGAGCATAAATCCACCTATAATAGATTTGCCTCTAGTGCCGGTGTACTTCAAAACGTTTAATGCCATGCGTTTATGAAGATTGCATTTTTGAATAGCTATGGAGAGAAAAAACCCTCCCAAGAAAAGAAAAATATTTTTGTTGGCGTACGGTGCTGCGGTTGATTCAATATTTGCAACACCAAGTATAGGGAAAAAAACCAAAGGTATCAGGGCTGTAACGGCAATAGGAACAGCTTCTGTGGCCCACCAAATACCCATCCAAACAAAGATTGCTGCTGCTCTTTTAGCCTCTATTGGGAGTGATTCACTGGCTGGTATGACAAGAATTATCAGGGCAGAAACTAAACCTAAAATAAGTCCATATTTTGATTTTTTGTTTTCTGACATAATGCTTAAGTAGTGGAAATCTGGTCATAGAATACTACAGCTTATAATGGAAATCTGATAAGAATTCGATGAATTTTTTTGTTGGTATAGAAAAGGCCACATTCTTTAAAAACATCAAATTTATATTGAATTCTAATTTTGGTGAAAGCTCGGTAATTTGTGAATTTGGCAAGCGGCTGGTTTTTGCAGTGTATTCATCCAAAATCGTATAACCAAAGCCATTATTGACCAATGATGCTGCCATCTGATAGTTATCTGAAGTGATGGTTGACTCTAGATGAAGTTTATTTTTCAAGATGTACTGGTCTATTTTTTTACCCAACGGGCTCTTAAAACTTAATTTGATAAAGGGAAGTGATTGATAATTTTTGTCCTGATTATTTTTTGGTTCTAGGATCACAAACTTTCCCTTGGCTAAATTTATTATCCCGATTTCTTCATCTTCAGTTTGATCTTGAGCTATCGCCAGATCCAACAAGGTGTCAGAAATATTCTTTCTAATTTCCTGATAATGATTGCTGGAAATTTCAAAATTTACATTAGGGTTCTCCAGTTTAAATTTAGCAATAGCTTTAGGGAGAAAGTCTATACCCAGCGAGGGAGTGCAAGCCACTCTCAGTCTGTCCACGGGAATGTCTGCTAAACTCTCTGAAATCTCATTGATATCAGTTAGCACATCTTCCATGACCGCGGTGTGTCTATAAAGAATATCGGCTTCAGGTGTTGCTATCAATCTACGCTTTATTCTTTCAAAAAGGGGAAACCCAATCTGTTGTTCTGCGTGGGCAAGAACTTTACTGACAGAAGGTTGAGACACATTGAGCAATTTTGCAGCAGCTGTAACAGAACCTGTTTTATATACGTTATTGAAAACTTCTACGTGTCTAAGCCTCATCTCATGTTCCTATAAATTAATACTATTTGTTTATATTATATCATAGACAAAAGTTATGAATATACAACAAAGTGGAATGATGAGATCGTTCGGTTTTTTCGTTTTTATGTTATATTCAGATCAATATTTATTATTAACAATGGGGTAAGTATAAAAATGTCATTTTTAAGATTATCAATCTTGTCGCTATTCTTATGCGTAGGAAGTGTTTACGCACAAGAAGATGCAGCAGATAAAGCTTCAAGTGAAGTAGAAGAAATTACAGTAACAGGATCGCAAATTAAAGGCGCAAAAATTACCGGTTCGCTACCAGTTTCAGTCATCGAATTTGAAGACATTGAAGCTTTAGGTGTTGATTCAGGTGAAGAGCTATTAGAAAACATTGCTGAAAACGGAATGAATCTGTTTAATGAGGCTGAAAATGCTTCAGGTGGTGTTAACTCAGCTAGGGGTGATATGGGTGCTTATAACTTGAGAAATATGGGTACTGGTAACACATTAACCCTTCTTAACGGCAGAAGATTAGTCAATTCACCTGGATATCAAACCGAACTTATTGGTGGTGACTATGTTCCTGCCATGACAGTTAATTCAAATTTGGTTCCAGTCTGGGGCGTTCAGAGAATGGAGATACTCCGTGATGGAGCTTCAGCCATTTATGGTGCAGATGCTGTCGCAGGGGTTGTTAATTACGCCATGCAAGCTGATTATGAAGGGTTTTCCTTTAGAACTAAGTACGGGTGGTACGATCATTTTGATGCAGGAGATAAAACATTTACTGCTAAATTTGGTAAAAACTTTAATAACGGTGCCACTAATGTAAGTGTCTTTATGGACTATTACGATAGAGAGCCCATAAGAGCACAAGAAGATCCGAGATGGGGAAATTCAGACCACAGACAATGGACCACGTGTGATCTCCCTGATGGCGTAGAAGACAATGGTCGTTGCTTAGAGGCAGGAAACCCTTGGTCAAATCTTAGTTCTTTTAGAAACACCAGTGCTAATAGTTTATACGGACAATTTGATATGGTTACTTCAAGTGAACATGGCAGTAGCAATCCGTATAACCATGTGTTCACTGATTCGAATGGTGAATTCGAAGTGTTTCCTTTAGGGGATTCTCGTTGCAGTAACCGATCAAGCCAAGGCGGCGAAGTCTTTGATACTGGTTATGGCACGTGTATAGCTCAAGACGGTAATGGCACAGAACGTTTTAATCTATGGGGATTTACTGATGCTAGATCAGACTTACAAAGAACTAACCTCTTTGTTTACATTAATCATGATTTAGGTAACGGCATAGAATCATTTACTGAACTCGGTTATTACACGTCTGATTATCTTTTAACCAGACACCCTTCTTATGCTTTTTCATCTGTGAAACATAGAGTTGGGCCTGATAATTACTATCTCAATCAAATGACATTGGCTGACGGGACCGCACTGTTTGCTGGAAAGCAACTCTATATTGATAACTATCGATATGCTGAGCGAATGAGAATGGTTGATGTGGAGAAAGAAACCTTTCGAGTATTACAAGGTTTCAGAGGAAGTTTTGATGAGTGGGATTGGGAAGGAGCTTTTGTTCACTCAAAAGCCACCTCAGATGATATTACTCATAACAGAATTTCTAATACTCTCCTAAAAGAAGCGCTCTGGGATTCAACTCCTGCTGCCTACAATCCATTTAGTGCAGGTGTCGATAGCAACATAGAGAGAGTTCTTGTTGATGTGTACAGATTAGGTGAGAGTGAATTGACTATGTTTGATTTCAAAGTAGCCAATAATGAAGTCATGGAGCTACCAGCAGGACCGCTTGGGTTGATGGTAGGGATGGAGTATAGAAAAGAAAAAGTTGTGGATGATCGAGACCCAAGACTTGATGGAACCATAGACTACTTTGATTATGAGAATGATCATTACCCTGAAGTAAGTGATGTTGCTAACTCAAGTCCGACAGGTGATGTTAGTGGTTCTCGTGATGTAACATCAATATTTACTGAGGCTCAATTGCCACTAGCTGATAATGTTAATGCTCAAATAGCTTTAAGATATGAAGATCTTTCAGACGTGGAACGTACATTGGTTGGTAAAGTTGCCATTGGCTGGGCACTAAATGATTCTGTTCTCTTTAGGGCATCTGCCTCGACTGCGTTCAGAGCTCCTAATATCATTCAGATTAATGAAAAAATTGTTGTAAGAAGTGGTACTCGATACGATTATGCAATGGTCCGATTAGAACAATTGGCTGGTCTGGATAGTGATGATCTTGATTCAAGACTTTCTATGCAAAGACAAGCAACAGGGGCCTCTAATTTAGTCTCTGAGGAATCTGATAATACCTCAGTGGGTTTTGTTATTACCCCTGAACAGGTTGATGGCTTAACAATCACTGCTGATTATTGGACAATAGAGAAAGAGAACACCATTGGCCTATTTGGTAGAAATAATCATACCGTTGAAGACATGGCGCTTCGCTTTGCGAATGGAACCAATGGTTGTGCTACATTCACAGCTAACCCAGCAGTAGTCAGAGATGCTCCAGATGAGGATCAAATAGCAGCTGCAGCCGCTGTAGGTGTATGCCCATTTGGTAATGTTAAGCATGTTGAAGATAACTATTTGAACTTAGCTACCAGAACCATAGAAGGCTATGACGTCGGTATTTACTACAACGTTGATACTAACATTGGAGACATTGGTATTCGATACATTGGTAGTTTTATCGATAAGTTTGAGCAAACACCAGGTGGTGAATTTGCAGCTCTTAAAGAAAAACAGGACGCAGGAGAAATACCTGCTGATATTCCTTTAGGTGGTTTTGGAGATCTATTGTTGATGGATGGTAATTATGATGAGAAACACTCGCTTAGAGTTTCTTGGAGGAGAGGACCAGTTG
>CAYQEV010000043.1:0-6461 GCA_964416745.1 uncultured Woeseia sp. | reverse complement strand
TATCGTTTCGATATCTCAGATTATAATGCCAAGCTTCGCTTAGCAGTTAAAAACATAGCTGATGAAAGAGCACCACTAGCAGATCGTTATTACGGTTACTTTGCAGATGCTCACCAAGATTATGGTAGAAACTATTATCTTGATTTTAGAGTTTCTTTCTAGGGCTATAAAAACCAATGAAAAAGGGAACTTCGGTTCCCTTTTTTATATCTAATGGAGCTCTGTGCAGTTAGAATTAGTTAATAAGGTTTTTGTTCATTATGATTATTAGATTGTTCTCAGTATTATTTATCTCTTTCAATGTTTGGGGTCAAAACTCCTATATTGATTATCAATCCCCATATCATCCAACAATTAACGATAGTGGCATGGTGGTTTCACAAAACATCGATTCTTCAAAGATAGGAATTGAGATTTTAAATAAAGGCGGTAATGCCATTGATGCTGCTGTCGCGGTTGGGTTTTCTCTTGCTGTGACTTTGCCTAGAGCGGGCAATTTGGGTGGCGGTGGATTTATGGTGTTTTATCTAAAAGAAAGGGACGAGATTTTTGCAATTGATTACAGAGGTCAAGCTTCTAAAAACATCAATCTTGACGATATTTTTAACGTCGATTTGCCTAAGGACTATGAAAAAGCAGATAGGGATATTGTTAGGTATGGGTATAAAGCTTCTACAGTTCCAGGGACAGTCTCAGGCTTAATTGAGGCCCATAAGAATTTCGGAAAATTATCATTATCTGAGATCTTAATTCCAGTTATTAGGCAAGCTTCAGAAGGGATTATAGTGTCCTATGATCTAGAACAAGCAATTCAAAGTTCACCTCAGTTATACACAGATCCAGAATCAAGGAGAATCTACTTTAAAAATGACAAGCCTGTTAGTGAGGGATCCTTAATGAAAAGACCTGATTTAGCAAAGAGTTTAGAAGCAATTGCTATCAATGGAGAACAAGCTTTTTATCAAGGAGAGATCGCTGAAAAGTTCATTCTTGCGATGGAGTCAAACAAGGGGTTTGTCACATCAGATGATCTAAAAAATTATAAATCAAGGTTTACATCACCTATAGGCATCAATTACAGAGGCAACAAGATATACACTCATGGACCGCCATCCGGAGGTGGCATTACTTTATTAAGTGCTTTAAAAATATTAGAAAATTTTAATCTCAAAAAATACAAAAGTAATTCAGCAACCACATATCACTTATTAGCTGAAGCTCTAAGAAGAGGGCACAACAATAGGTCACATCATGTTGGTGATCCTAGTTTTTATGACACCCCGATTGATGAATTTCTCTCTACGAAAAGAACCAAACAACTTGCGAGAAGCATAAATTTTAAAAAAGCTTCACTAGCTTCCCAAATAAAACCATTGAGTGTTCAACAGGAGTCAAAAGACACAACTCATTTTTCTATTATTGATAGCCAAGGTAATGCAGTTTCAAATACTTATACTTTAGGGTATTCATTCGGTTCTGGGGTTACGATTCCTGGGACAGGGATACTCATGAATAATCAAATGAATAATTTTGCCTATAGGTATGGGGATAAATCCATTCAAGGCAGGGTTGCTAGTCCTGGCAATAGGTTTCAACCTGGAAAAAGACCAATGAGCACCATGGCTCCAACCATTATATTTGATCAAAATGATGAGGTGACATTAATTACAGGTTCACCAGGTGGTTCTTTTATCCCTGCTGCCATTCTAAGAGTTATCACTGGAGTTATTGATTTTGATCTTAATATTGGTGAGGCCACCATGTTGCCTAGACTACATAAGGACTGGCCTTATTCTGGTTTGGATCATGAGTCGACTATTAGCTCTGATATTTTAAAGACATTGAGTAAATTGGGTCATCGCACTGAATTATCTAAAACCATGGGAAGCACACAAAGCATTCATATTAAGAACGACCAAAATCATGGGTATGCCGATTTGAGAAGGCCAAACTCAGGGGTTTCAATTCAGACAGATTAGTCATCTGTAATTAAATTTAATGTAAAATATTATTTATGGAAATAAAAATCATTTACTGGGCTGTATTAGCTGTAACCTTTGTAGGTATTTATCTACTGGGATCACGAACCGATTTAAAACTTTGGGTCAGAGTAATGACCGCTTTGCTCATAGGTGCCATTATTGGGTTTATCTTTGGTGACCTTACCCAATCTTCAAAATGGATTGGCGATCTGTTTGTGCGATTTATTAGAATGCTCATTGTACCTCTGATTTTTACCTCTCTAGTCGCTGGTGTGGTCTCTATGGGTGATCCAAAACGACTTGGTTCGATTGGAATTAAGACCATTGTTTTGTATTTAATGACCACATTCTTTGCCATTATTATTGGTTTAACGCTTGGAACTATTTTTAATCCAGGGGCTGGAATTGATTTGAGCGGCGTTATTCCTTTTGAAACTGCTAGTTCCTCCATGAGTGTCTCAGATAGATTATTTGGGATTGTTCCAACCAACCCAATATCATCATTAGCCAATGGCGAAGTCTTGCCAATTATATTTTTCTCAATTCTTCTAGGTGTCGGCATTATATTGGGCGGTGAAAAAACTAAATCTTTGGGCAATGTATTTTCTTCAGCCGCTGAGGCGGTGCTTAAAATTGCCCATTTAGTTATGCAATTGGCTCCCTATGGTGTCCTGTCTTTAATCGCTTGGGTTTCAGGTACTATGGGCATCGCAGCCCTACAGAATCTTTTTGTTTTAACCGTTATCCTTTATGCGGGTTGCTTGATTCATATGATATTTGTATACGGAGGATTGATTCGTGTAGTTGCTGGATTACCGTTAGGTAATTTCTTCAAAGGTATTATTGACGCTCAAGCAGTTGCTTATTCAACTTCATCGAGTTCAGCAACTCTTCCAGTAACCCTACAATGTGTTCAAAAAAACTTAGGAGTTAAAAAAACCGTGGCTTCCTCTGTTCTTCCTCTCGGTGCTACCATCAATATGGACGGCACGGCACTCTATTTAGGAATAGTGGCTTTATTTTCAGCACAAATATTCGGTGTCCAATTATCTTTTGCTGATTATTTTCTTATTGCAATGACAGCAACACTAACTTCTATCGGGACAGCAGGTATTCCGTCTGCTTCTTTATTTCTTTTAGCTACGGTCCTTTCAGTCATAGGGATTACAGATGCACAGACTGCCCTTATAGTCGGATTTGTTTTACCATTTGATCGAATTTTAGACATGGCTAGAACTGTTGTTAATATTACTGGAGATGCAACGGTTTCAGTGTTGGTTGCTAAATCAGAGGGCGAATTAGATGAAACGGAGTTCCGCGATACATCCGGTGATTTTTGAGATACGTCTGTCATGAGAAGAACTAAAATTATTGCTACCTATGGCCCCTCACTAGAAGATCCTAAGATACTGACTAAAGTACTGGAAACAGTTGATGTCGTACGCATTAATTTGGCACACGGCAGTTGGGATGATGGCAGTGATCAGAATAATGAGAAAAAAATAAAACTGATCCAAAAGCTCGCTAAAAAAATTAAAAAGCCTATAGCAATTCTAGTTGACCTAAAGGGAAATAAAATTCGTATTGGTGATGTTAAAGACCATGTTTTGAATCTAGAAAAATCATCGATTCTCACTATTCGCTTTACAACTGAAAAAGTTTCTAAAAAGGAAAATGAGATTGTTATTGATGCTGAACACTGTTTCAAGAAAATATCGTTAGAAGATATTATCTTAATGGATGATGGTCTCATTAAGCTTCGGGTTGATGAAATTTCTGAAGCTAAAAAAACTCTAAAATGTGAAGTAGTTGACGGAGGGTTGTTAAGAAGCAATAAAGGCTTTGAAGTTGAGGGGAAGATAATCAATCAAACAGGCCTGGGTGATGATGATAAGAATGATATCAGGAGGTTAGCTAAATTAGAGGTTGATTGGATTGCTTTATCATTTGTAAATGAAGCAAGTGATATTAATCAGGCCAGAGAAGTCCTATCAGAGTCAGCTAGCAGAATAAATCTTATTGCAAAAATTGAACGAATGGATGCTTTAAAGCAACTCTATTGGATTATCAAAGCGAGTGACGGAATAATGGTTGCTAGAGGTGATTTAGCTCTTCAATCTGGCCCTGGCGAGTTAACAGGGTTACAGAAAAACATCATTAAACAAACAGTCAAAGGTAAGAAAGTTGTTATTACTGCAACTCAAATGATGGAATCTATGATTTCAAACCCAAGCCCAACGCGAGCTGAAATGACTGATGTATCGAATGCCGTCTTAGACGGGACAGATGCTGTCATGTTGTCAGCTGAAACCGCTATTGGCGATTATCCAGTTGAAACTGTTCATGCGATGGATGAAGTGTGCAAAGGCGCTGAAACTTATCATCAAACAATTTCAGGAAAAGACGAATTTGAATACTCTGAACTACAATACGTAGATCATGCCATTGCCTTAAGTTCCATGAGTATCGCAAGAAATATGGATATCAAGGCTATAGTGACTCTTACAGAATCAGGTTCAACTGCCTTGATGCTGTCAAGAGTCAGATCTGACATACCCATATATGCGTTCACACGTAATGTTGATACACAAAGACGCGTTGCTCTTTATCGTGGTGTTATTTCCCATTCTTATCCATTTAATGTTGATCGAATGGAGGATGCCTTAAAAGAAATAAAAAAAGAGCTTCTTGGTTTAAGTCTAGTGAATGCTGGAGATTTTATTATTATCACTTCGGGTTTACCTTTAAAAGTCTCTGGTGGAACAAACTCTCTCAGAATCATTAAAATCTAATTTAGAATAAATTTCCTTTACAAGGTTTTATTTAGTAATACAATCTCATTCTCTATAGATGAAGCTTAATTATGGATTATCAAAAAGTTGGAATCAGCGCTCTGTCAACTTATGTCCCACCGTATCGTGTGGACCTAGAACAGTGGTCTGATTGGACACATCAATCATGGAAAAAAATAAAGCAAGTTGTTGGAACAGGCTTCAGGATATTGGGTCCAAATCAAACCATCTATACCATGGCTGCAAATGCAGTTCTTGATTTAATTTTATCAAATAAGGTTAGGCCCTCTGAAATTGGTTTTTTGGCTCTAGGGACTGAATCAAGCACTGATAACTCAGCTGGTTCAATCATCATTAAAGGCATGATAGATAAAGAATTAAAAAATAGATCTATGGAACCCATCTCTAAGAATTGTGAAGTTCCAGAATTCAAGCAAGCATGCCTCTCTGGTATTTATGCTGTGAAGAATGCCGTTCGTTTTATAAAAACTGATGCACCGTCATCAAAAGCTATTGTTGTGTGTTCTGATATTGCTCTTTATCAGTTAGGAGCCAGTGGTGAACCAACACAAGGCGCAGGAGCGGTTGCCGTTCTCATTGAATCAAACCCAAAAATAGCTGAAGTAAAGACTTCAGAGTCTGGTTCGGCCTCTGATTATCGTCATTTAGATTTTAGAAAACCTATTCAATATAGAGCAAAGCAGGCCAATGGACATTCTGATTTTGACCTTGATCTACCTATTTTCAATGGTAAATATTCATCATCCTGCTATATCGATGGCACTATAAATGCACTCGACGATATGGCATCTAAAAATTCTGGGCATTTATCAAACCATTTAAGACAAGTTACCGCAGTATTTATGCATCGTCCGTTTCATAGAATGCCACTGACAGCATTTTCAATTGCCTATTTATATGCTTTAGGCAAGGGTGATGAAAATGATTACAAGGAACTGGAAGAATACGCCAATATAGCTGATGTTAGTTTTGACGATATTTTATCTGAACTTAATAATAAACCTAATGTCAGTGACTTTCCCAATGATGATATTAATCGCAATGCTTTTCCCATCGCTAGCAAGATAGCAAAGGCTTTGCATAATGATTCTTCTTTTCAGCAAAAGGTTTTAGCTAAACTTGATTTTGGTCAAGATCTTACAATGGAAATGGGTAATATTTATTCTGGGTCAGTTTTTGGTTGGCTGTCAGCAGGTCTTGAAGAGGCAAGTAAAAAAGGGTTGAATTGGTCAAATAAGGAAGCGCTTATTATTGGCTATGGAAGTGGTGATGCAGCTGAAGTTATCCCAATTATTTTTACTGAAGGTTGGGAAAAAGCGGTACAAATCTCTCCTTTTTCTTTGGCATTTAAATCATATATTGATTTATCCAAGGAGCAATACATCAAACTTCGTTCAGAGAAAACAACCAATGGTATTGACTATCATCTACACGATGAATTTGTGGTCAAGAAGGTTGGGACAGAAGAAAGAGATGATTTTCAGGATGCGGGTATAGAGTATTACGAATACTTAAATTAGTTTAAGTATTTTTCATACCAAGCCAGATATCTTTCAAGAACATCCTTATTATAGCTTGGGGTTGAGAATGAATGATGCTCCCCTGGGTAAACAATGAGTTCTGTTGGAATATTTAAATGCTTGAGAGCTTGATACATTTGTTCTGA
>CAYQEV010000042.1:3213-13602 GCA_964416745.1 uncultured Woeseia sp. | reverse complement strand
AGCGGCTGAAAAAAGGTCTGTGCACCAACTATCTAATTACCTAAAAGATCTTGCTCAGGTTTTTCACTCATATTATGGTTTACAAAAATTTGTTGTTGCTGATGACGAAGTAAGAAACCCAATGGTTTTGTTACTCCAGTGTGTGTCCATTGTTATTGTTGATGGGTTAAAAATACTTGGGGTCTCAGCCCCAAAAAAAATGTAGGTTTATTTCTTTTTGTATTCAATACCAAGTGATTGAAGCTTTCTATAAAGGTTTGTTCGCTCCATCTCGACCCGTCGTGCAAGTTCGCTCATTTTTCCACCAACCAACTCTAGCTGTCTTGTCAGAAAGGCTCTTTCAAATTGTTTTTTAGCTTCTTTCATGCTTAACGTCATAACACTACTTTCAATCAATAGGTTTCCTTTAGGGCCTTGTAAGGTCAACGTTTCTTCAATCTCCTCGATATTGATTATTTCTTTGTCTTTTCTCATTAAAAGTGCATGAACCATATCGATTAACTGTTTTAGGTTTCCTGGCCATGAGTACTTGGTCAGCATGTTTTGTGCGGCCAAACTAAACCTCCTATAAGTCAGGTCTTCATGTTTTATAAAGTACTGAACACAAAGATCTAATAACTCTGGAATATCATGAAGATAACGTCTTAAAGGGGGTATTTTGACTATCTCTTTATTGGTTGATTCAAACTCTGAGGTTAACTCATTATTATTTAAGCTTATGTAGTAATTTAAACCTTTTGCTTCTTTCTTTCTTATGATTGACTTAACTATTGCTCGCTCTGGCGGATCCAATAAATGAACCCCCTCTAAGAAAACACCTGCGTTTGATAATTTATTAATCTGCTGCATTAACTCAGACTCAAACGCTGCCTCACCCTTAAAGTCAATGTTAAGCAAATTTAACGGAAAAACATAAAAATTAGAGTACTTATTGAACTGCTTAAAGTGTAGATACTTAGCCCAACCTTCTTTTTCTGTGCCCTCCTCTCCAATTAGAAACATAGTGTCTGTTTTTGCTATATCAACAATTATAGCCCTAAAAATATCAGAGAATTTTTTACTGTTCTTGATTATATAGGTCAAGATATCAGTATCTTCTTCTTGTTTTTGCTCAGAAAAAACTTTATCAATAGTGCCAAACAAATTTTCTATTGATATTGGTTTTTCTATAAAATCAGCTGCCCCAAGCTTGGTGGCCTTTATTGCTGTTTCTATTGTTGCGTGGCCTGAAATCATGATCACAGGGAATTGCTTGCTTTGGTCTTCAGCCCATTCTTTTAACAACGTTATTCCGTCTTCGTCTGGCATCCATATATCTAAAAACACCAAATCAGGTGTCTTTCTGACTAGTAGCTGCCTAGCTTCTTCAGCAGAAGAGGCAACTATAGCCTCATAGCCTTCCTCTACCAAAATATCACTGATGATGCTTCTAATCTCTCTTTCATCATCTACAACCATTATTAATTTTCGTTTTTTATTCATTTGATTAGCCTTTTTTTGGTTGAAACAAGGGTAATGTAATTACTACAGAAGCCCCTTGTTTATCTCTGTTTTGTAGTTCTATGTGGCCCATATGTTCTTCAATAATGTGTTTTACGATTGCTAAACCCAAGCCCTTGCCTTTGGTTTTGGTGGTAACATAAGGCTCAAATGCATTGCCTACTATATTAGGCTCAAAACCTTTTCCGTTGTCGCTTATTGTTAGCTCAATACATGGCCTGTTGTTAATTTCCATCTTGTTCGTTTTAATATTTATTGCTGGTGAAGAGCTTTTAACTGTTGCATCAAGTGCATTTTTTATTAGGTTGTTAAAAACTTGTCTAAGTTTTTGCTCATCAGCTTGAACGGTGCAGCTTTCAGAATGTAGGTTTAGTCTAAATATTTTTTTATTGTCTTTTTTTGAATATAAACCTATAGATTCTTTAATTACGCTTATGATGTTAAAGCTTTCTATTTTTAGTGTTGGTTCTTCAGCAAACTTACCAAATGCATTTACCATCCCCCTTAAAACTTCAACCTGGTTTACTATGGTTTCCGTTGAGTGAGTGATGAAATCTAAATCCTCGCCTTTGAATACTGAAGAATACCTTTTTTTGATTCGCTCAGCCGAGAGTTGAATTGGGGTTAAAGGGTTATTAATTTCATGTGCCATTCTTTTGGCAACATCACTCCAGGCTGCCTCTTTTTGGGCTTGGATAAAAGATTGAACGAGGGCCGTAATTTCATCTGATTCATCTTTTGTTTCAGGTAATCTAATTTTATTTTTGGCTGGGCCTGTCTGTTTTTCAAGCGCTTCAATGGGTTTAACCAACCTTTCTGCAAACTCTATAGATCCATAAATTGCTAGCAACAAGGCTAACAAAACAACAATAGCTAAAGTTAAAACATAGCTATATTGGATGGGGGTTTTCATAAAGCTTAACCTTCCATATCGAGCATATGTTTCTTCAACAGAGTCTGCCATCATGCTTAATTTTGGATCAACACTAAAGAATGCCTGTAGATATAGTGGTTTTTGGTTTGAGGAAAAACTCAACACAGGAACTAGGACACGAATAAGGTAAGAACCATTAGGGGTTGAATCTAAACTCGTCCATGATTGTTTGAGGTTAGCTTGCTCAATCTCTAGTCGTGTCGGCATTCTCGGGTTGAGTCGATTAATTTGATCGGAGCTGGAGGATAAAACCTGGAGATCTGAGTCTAAAACAACTAGCTGTTCTGCATTGGATGTTTTAACTAATTGTTGTAGTTGCTGATCAATGCTCTCTATTCCAGTTAACCCTAGAGCTAAATTTGAAGTTTCAAACAAGCCTTGTTGTATTTTCTCATCAAGCGCAGACCTTCCAAGCATTAGTGCATTGTTTAGCCCTTGCTCAACATCTGCATCAGACCAGACACTGATCCCTTTGTTCATAAAATTAATGGCAAAAAAGAAAAGAACAATCGCTGGAACAATGGCTAGGCCACCAAACGCTAAAGCCATTCTTAGGCGAAGTTTTGCCCCTAGTTTATTCTGTTTATAGTCCTCAATAAGTTTTTTAGCGCTTAAAAATACGAGAAAAAGAAAGACTATAAATGAAAAAACATTAACCGCTATTAATGAGAATTGCACTTTGTTGATCTCGTTGGGGTTGTCAGCTGAGAACATAAGCGCTAATAATGAGCTAGCACTTAAGAAAATAAGGGAAAATATTATTTTCTTGGTTGTTTTAGGGTTTAATTGAATAGTTGCCATTGTATTTGCTCTAAATCAGAATCAAGGCCCTCCCTCCAAAAAGAAAGTGTTTTTATCCACCGAGATACATCTCTTGCTCTAAGGCCTGAATCTAGGAACACCCTGTAATTTGCCTCGAGAGACAACAATGAGTCATCAACTAAAGGTAGTTTTTTTATTTTACTTAAATAGCTGCTTACCTCGTTTATTGTCGACATAGAGACTTGCCAGCCTGTATTGTTGTTGGTCACAGAGTAACGCCTTGTAAACGCATTAAACTCAATTGTATAAATTTGTGTTAGTGCTCCAATGTTTCTATCTAAGCGCCAATTTCTAACATCTATGATTTGAAACCTTAATTCTAAATTAAAAACTATCCCGGACTCTAAGGCCTTTATTTGCTCTTTTTCAAAACTTAGAGGTATTTCAATATCACTATAATAAACCCCTGTATCAAGATAAGAATGCCCTTTGCCAGTTTCTGAGTTTGTTGTTGTTGAGAAAGCAAAAAAAAGATTCGCTGCCAAAAAAATAATTATTGTTTTTATTCTATACATAACTAATTGAGCGCTTTATTTAAAACACTAAACCCTTTTCCAAAATCCCCTCCACTTATGGTTTTTTTTCCCTCTAATTGGATTGTTTTTATTAATAAATTACCTTCACCTGTTGAAACCACCATGCCTTTATCATCACAACGGATTACAACACCGGGTTCATTGTAGGTTTTTTTATCAGTAGACACTTCGGCTTCCCAAATCCTTAAATAGCGCCCATCAATATGGGTAAATGCCACAGGCCATGGGTTATAGGCCCTTATGTGTTGATCAATGTTTTTTGCTTCCTTTTGCCAACTAATTTTACCGTCTTGTTTTATGATTTTCTCAGAGATCGTTGCTTTATTATGGTTTTGATTATTGGCTTGTAATTTGCCCTCTAATATTTTTCCTAATGATGTTGTCAGCATTGTGGCTGCTAATGTTGAGAGCTTTTCAGCAAGGGTTTTTGAGTTATCTTTATTGTCAATATGAAGTTTTTTTGAAAGAAAAACAGGGCCTTCATCTAAAGATGTTGTCATTCTCATAATTGAAACACCTGTTGTTTTGTCCCCATTTAATATTGCAGACTGGATTGGTGAGGCGCCCCTCCATAAGGGTAACAAGGACGGGTGAATGTTTAGGGTGTCATGACTAAAAAGATTGAGCACCTCTTTTGGGATTATTTGCCCATAAGAAACGGTTAGTAAAACATTGGGTGATAAACTCATAATATCTGCCTCAACATTTTGCTCCTTGAGTGACGCATAAGAAAAAACCTCTAGGCCCATATCAAGAGCCAACTCCATAAGGGGGTTGGCTTTCTGCTTTAGCCCCCTGCCTTGTTTCTTTTTTGGTTGTGTTAAAACGCTAACTGATTTAAAACCAAGCTCCATAATTGCTTCAAGTGGGCGTATTGAAAACTGAGAAGAGCCTGCAAACATAATGTTTTGTTGGGACATCATTGTTGTAGCTCCATTTTAAACAATACTTACTGTGGTCCCTTGTGGGGTTTGGTTATTTGATAGTTTTTTTTGTTTTGCGATTTTTTTTCTTAGGCGTTGCAGCTTAATGTTTGGAACATAATCAATGAAAAGTTTCCCGTCTAAGTGGTCTATTTCATGTTGGATACAAATAGATAATAAATCGTCTGCCTCTATATTAACCTCGGATCCGTCAATGTTTTGGGCCAACAAGTTTATTGTTTTGTGTCTTTTAACAGTGGTCCGAATCTCGGGCACAGAAAGGCACCCCTCATTGCTTTCAATGTTGCCTCCGAATGAGGTTAGCTTTGGATTAACAAAGATTAAAGGGTTGTTCCTATCTTCACTGATGTCTATCACAATCATTCTAATGGGATGGTTAATCTGTGGGGCGGCCAACCCAATTCCTCTAGATTCATACATAATTCTCAGCATGCTATCTGATAAAGCCATTAATCCCGCGTCAAAACTTTCTACAGGTTTTGACACTCTTCTTAATCTTTCATCTGGAAACTGTAACAATTCCAAATCTTTTTCCATTTGCTTAAACCTCAATTTTAAAGTGACAAAAAATGGGAGAAATATAATATCACGATGTTGTTGTTTTTTTCCAAAACATCTCATAGGAACATAAAATTTATTTGAAGAAAAAAAGAATTTGACCTTAGTGATTTTTTCATACATCCTCAACCTATAAACTACTTTCTAACAAATGAATCAAAACCTGAAAGAAGACTTCCTAGACGTACTGCTTTACCTTTTTGAGTATTATTCAGAAGATCCAGTTAGGGAAACAGGAAGCAATTTTGAGATAAGAAAGCACCTTAAGGGCGCTGGTTTTGAGGATGATGTTATTAATCATGCAATGGACTGGGTAGAGATTTTTAAAGGTCCTTCTGACAGCGCTGAGATCACAAGCCCGCAATCATTATCTGCTAGGGTTTTTTCGGACGAAGAAAAATCTTTGCTGGATAGCGAGTGCCAAAATTATATTATCAGATTAGAAAAATTTGGTTTATTAACACCCCAAAAGAGAGAGTTATTAATTGACAAGCTTACCTCTATAGGGTTCGAGCCGATGGATATTGAGGTTGTTAAAGCGCTTAGTATTTTAATGCTCTTCCAAGAGCCTTCTGTTGAGGTTAAACTCCACGCATATGATGGAGAAGAGGCCTTCGATAAACCAAAAACATTGAATTAATAAATCTTTTGTATTTATAATCACAGCCTTGTGGGCTAGTTCCATTATTAAAATAAGTATTTTTTATGAATAAACTCGTCATAGTTGAGTCGCCAGCAAAGGCAAAAACCATTGAGAAGTATTTGGGTGAAGGTTACCAAGTATTGCCGACCATTGGTCATATCAGAGAGCTTCCCAAAAAAGATGCGATAGACCCCCAAAACAACTACGCAATGAATTATGTCGTTAGCCCAGGCAAAGAAGATGCTGTAAAAAAAATTAAGTCCTGCGCAAAAGGTTGTGAAGAAATTATTTTAGCAACAGACCCTGATAGAGAGGGTGAGGCAATAGCTTGGCATGTAGCTGACATACTAACATCAGGTAAAAACACCCCCACAAAAAACAAAAAAATAAGCCGTGCTATTTTTTATGAAATAAGTAAGGAGGCTGTTAATAACGCAGTTTCTAACCCAGGTGAAATTGCTATGGACCTTGTTTTGTCACAAGAGACAAGGAGGGCTTTAGACAGACATTTTGGCTTTACGCTCTCCCCGTTATTATGGAGACTCTTCCCAAGCAACAACCATTCAGCTGGGCGCGTACAAAGCCCTGCTCTCAGAATGATTGTTGAAAGAGAAAGAGAAATAGAGTCCTTTGTTCCTCAAGAATATTGGACTATTTCTGCAGAGTTAATGGCTAACAGTGCCTTTACTGCAAAACTATCTAGGCTTAATGGTGAGCCCTTAAAGAAGTTTACTTTATCTTCACAATCCATGGTGGAAGAGATAACAAACAAAATAGAGTCGGCATCAACTGAAGGGCTTTTAACAAGCAATGTTGAAAAAAAGAAGATTAAGCGCTCACCCAAATCACCGCTAAGAACCTCTGTCCTACAACAACAAGCTTCCAATAAGTTTGGGCTTACCCCAAAGAGAACCATGCAAATAGCTCAATCTTTATATGCAAGAGAAGGTGGGGGATTAATCACCTACATAAGAACCGATTCAATAGAAATAGATGGAGGAAAGCTACCAAGCATCAGAAATAAAGTTGTAGAGCTGTATGGGGAAGAGTATTTAGAAAGCAGGAATTTTAAAAACAAAAAAGAGTCAAAAAATATCCAGGAAGCACATGGCGCTATTACGCCTGTTGACATCAGCGTGCTACCTAATGACACCAAAAAAATATTAAATAACGACGAGCAAAAAATATACTCATTAATTTGGGAGCGAACCATTGCCTCACAAATGAAAGATGCTATGTTTGAAAGAACCTCTGTTGAGTTTGTTCCAAAGAAAGAGGAAGGTCTGGCCACGTTTTTATTTTCTGATCAGCAGCTTGTTTTTCCTGGTTACCTTAAAGCAACCAATGAAGAGGTTACAAATAACCCACCACCAAATATAAAAGAACAAGACTTGGTTAATTTAAAAAACATTATAAAAGATCAGCATTTTACAGACCCCCCACCAAGGTATAACGATGCTAGCATGATCAAAACATTAGAAGAAAAAGGTATAGGTAGGCCGTCAACTTATGCTGATATTTTGTCTAAACTAACCGACAGAAAATATATTTTACTCAAGCAAAAAAGATATGAACCATCTGATATGGGGCGGCTGGTAAGTAACTTTTTAAATAAGAGTTTTTGTGATTATGTTAGTGATGAATTTACATCGCAAATGGAAAATGACTTAGACGCTATTTCCAACGGGCAAAAAACAAAAAAGGCAGTTCTTGATGAGTTTTGGGAGCCATTAATCAATGGTGTCTCAGGGGTAAGCGAAACCATTACAAGAAAAGATGTGAACCCACAGCGTTATTTAGGAGATCATCCGGAGCTAACTAGGCCGATTTTTGCAAGAATGACAAAAAATGGGCCTGCGGTTCAAATGGGTGATATGGATAGTGGTGAAAAACTTGAGTGGGCTGCTTTAAAAGAAGAGCAGTCATTATTTACTGTTAACCTTGAAGACGCTTGTGAGTTGCTTAAAAAACCTGAAGATAACGTTTTAGGCCACCACCCTGATACTGGCGAACCCGTTATTGCAAGGCTGGCTCGATATGGGCCCACAATACAGTTAGGCAGCAGAGAAGATGGGAATAAACCAAGATATGTAGGGCTTCTACCCTCTGAGGCACTCGAAGATATAACTCTAGATAGGGCTTTACAATATCTTGATCTGCCCAGAGAGGTTGGCAAAGACCCTGAATCTGGGGAAAGCATTCTAGCAACTATAGGCCCTTATGGCCCTTACCTTAAAAAAGGCTCAAAAAACTTTAGGGTTAGAAAGGGCGCAGACCCGTTTACTATTGATCTTGAGGAAGCCCTTGGTTCTATTGCAAACACTAAAGGCTCTGGAGCGATTAAAGTTTTTGAAGGCTCTGGAGTAAAAATTGTTGATGGACGATGGGGGCCTTATATAACAAATGGCAAAAAAAATGCCTCTGTACCCAAAGACAAAGACCCGGAAAGCTTAGAGTTAAGTGATTGTTTATCCTTGTTAGAGAAAGCGCCCGCTAAAAAAAGGAGGGCCAAAAAATCCAAGGCCGCAAAGAGTTAAGGTCTGTGCTTCTCAGTGGTGGGACGATCGCCTACCCAACTGAATCAATCTACGGTTTGGGTTGTGACCCAAAAAACAAGGATGCTGTAAATAAGCTACTAATGATTAAAAATCGATCCCTTGATATGGGTTTGATTTTGTTGGGTTCTAGCACAAGAGGAATAGATAGCTGGTTGAAAATATCAAACCAGCAAAAGCAAACCCTGTTAATGCCGACAAAGAAGCCAACAACTTATTTAGTTCCTGTTACTCATAAGGCGCCGCGCTGGATTATTGGTAAACATTCATCATTAGCGCTTCGCATATCAACAATGCCAATAATAAAGACTCTCAATGAAATACTGGGCTGTCCTATTGTGTCCACTAGTGCAAACTCGCATGGAAAACAACCACTTCAAACAAAAGAGCAGGTTCAAAAAGAGTTTTCAGAAGTTCTGGATTATATAGTAGAGGGCGACTGTGGCAGGTTTTTAAAACCATCAACCATTATAGATATAGTAACTGGCAAAGAAATCAGACCTTAAAAACCGCTATAATGATGGTCTAACTATTCGCAAGAATTACAATGGATCATTACGCAATAATCGGGAACCCTATCGAGCATAGCCGGTCACCAAAAATACACCGGTTATTTGGCGAACAATTACAGCATGTATTGGCTTATGAAAAAATAGAAGCCACCGAAAAAACATTTCAAGAAAAGGTTGAAGAATTTTTTACTAAAGGCGGCAAAGGAATAAATATCACTGTTCCATTTAAACGTTTAGCTTTTTCAATAAGCGACAAGCTTGGTGTTTGTGCCTCAAGTTGTGGAGCAGTTAACACTTTAAGTTTTTCAGAAGATGGTAGGGTTTATGGTGAAAGCACAGACGGAAATGGTTTGGTTGAGGACCTGAAGAATAACAATGTTGCTCTTAACAACAAATCTATTTTGATTATTGGAGCTGGGGGTACCGCACAAAGTATTATCCCGCCTCTGCTCGCCAACAATGTAGGTCAAATTTCTGTAACAAACCGCACCCCAAACAATGCCTTTAAATTAAAAGAACAGTATCTGCATCTGGCTGAGATTGATTGTTTAGATGGAAAATCAATCAACAGAAATTTTGATTTGGTGATCAACACTACCTCAGCTCATTTATCAGGAGAGCTGCCAGACATTGAGCCTATTGCAGTAGAAAAAGCCACCTCGTATGATGTTAATTACAGTTATGGTGAAACACTGTTTCAAAACTGGGCTACAAATCATGGTGCAACAAAGTCCCTTCAAGGTTGGGGGATGTTGGTTGAACAGGCTGCTGAGTCCTTCCATATTTGGCGGGGTGTCCGCCCAAAAACAAAGGTGGTTATTGATCGGTTGAGTTCAGAGCCTGAAAACTAAGAACTAATCACACCACACGTCATATATAACAGAGTAATTTGCAGCTTGTTGAGAGAAGAAAGCTATACCTTCATAGACTTTTTCATCGGCCTCTCTCCCTATAGCTTTTGCTTTCTCGGTCTCATTCCAGAGATAGTCAGCAATTCCTAAAAGCTCTCCAATGCCTTGCTTCATTTCTTTGCAGCTTTGCTCATTAATTAAATCATCATCGTGATCATGCCCTTTCTCATGTCCGCCGGCCCAAGCTGGGCCTCCAACCAACAACATAAGGCTAATTAAGATAGTTTTTTTCATTTGTTCACCTTGTTTTAATTATTTATTCTTTAAGAAAACCTGAAAGATCATCGTAACCACCAACATGCTTTCCATCAACAATAATTTGTGGGAAGGTCTTTGCCCCCGGAAACTTTTCCAAAACAAAACCCATTTCAAAATCTTTACCTAGCTCTTGATAGCTATAATCAATACCTTTCTGTTTGCATAAAAATTTAGCTTTCTCACAATGGATGCAATCTGGTTTTCCAAAAATTTCTG
>CAYQEV010000042.1:0-3113 GCA_964416745.1 uncultured Woeseia sp. | reverse complement strand
CATAAAAATTTAGCTTTCTCACAATGGATGCAATCTGGTTTTCCAAAAATTTCTGCTTTCATTTTATCTTTTCAAGAAACAATTCATTTTAATTCTATTACACTGCACTTATTATATTCCAAAATAAATAATTTAAATTAAATATGAAAATAGCAAGCTGGAATGTTAATGGCGTAAGAGCCAGATTAGATCATGTGTCAGACTGGCTAGAAACCAATCAACCCGATGTTTTGGCCCTTCAAGAAACCAAAGTAATGGACGAGATGTTTCCGTTTGATGCCTTTAAGCCGCTCGGTTATCAGGTAAGTATTTATGGGCAAAAATCTTATAACGGGGTCGCCTTACTAACCAAAAAAACACCAACCGAGATCACCAAAGGAGTGGAAGGCTTTAAAGATGATCAGACTAGGGTCATAGCCGGGGTTTGTGGCGGCGTCCTGGTAATTAACGTTTATGTTCCTAATGGACAATCTGTAGGGTCTGAAAAGTTTGACTATAAGATGAATTGGTTGAAGCATTTTTATACTCATTTACAAACACTTCTTAAGGTCCATCAAAAGATAGTTATATTGGGAGATTTTAATATAGCTCCTGCTGATGCAGATGTGCATGATCCAGAGTTATGGAAAGATAAAGTTCTGTGCAGTGACAATGAAAGACGGTGGTTAAATCAAATTTTAGATTTAGGTTTTGTGGATAGTTTTAGGTTGTTTGAACAAGAAGAAGGTTTGTATAGTTGGTGGGATTATCGAGCTGCGGCCTATAGAAGAAAAATGGGCATGAGGATAGATTTAATCTTGATATCTGATGCTCTAAAAAAAGAGTGTATAAAGAGTTATATCGATGAAGCCCCAAGAGGGCAAGACAGGCCCTCTGATCATACTCCTGTTCTCATTGAGCTAAGTTAATTTGGCTTATTCTTTATGGGATAAAACTTTTTTTATGCCCTGAATGGCAATATCGGCATGCTCTTTTTTAAATGTAATGGGTGGCCTTAGTTTTATTACATTGTTATCAGGTCCGGTTTGTCCAGCCAAAATACCCTCGGATAACAACCCCTCTAAGGCCTCTGAGGCTGCACCGCTTGATCTCAACTCAACCCCGATAAAAAGACCGCTGCCCCTAACGTCTTCAATCATATTTAAACTACTTGCTAGTTGTTCTAGCCCGTCTTTAAAATAACTTCCAACTGATTTTGCATGTTCTATTAATCCGTGTTCTTGTATGTATTTTATAACTGCTAAGCCTGCAGCAGCTGCAACAGGGTTTCCTCCAAAGGTATTAAAATAGCCGTACTGTTTGTTGAACGCTTGGGCTATCTCATGAGTGGTTATTACAGCAGCTAACGGATGACCATTACCCATAGGTTTACCCAGCGTCACAATATCAGGGACAACATGGTCATGCTGAAACCCCCACATATGTTCGCCTGTTCTCCCAAATCCTGACTGCACTTCATCAGCAATAGCTAAACCATTGAATGATCTAACTAAGCCATACATGCTTTTAAGATAACCCTCTGGTATTGGAAAAACACCTTCGCTGCTAAAAATATTATCTGTGATGAAAGCTGCCGGGGCTTGGCCTGTTTTTTTTAGGTCCTCAGCTACCTTATGGCAATCAGATAATTGTTTTTCTTTGTTCTCCAAATATTCTCTAGGGCCACCAACAAGCCCAACCCAATCTTCTCGAAGCTCTGTGGAGCAATCTTCAGGGCTCATTTGAAAAACTGCTGAAGTGTTGCCATGGTAAGCGTTCTTTGTGACCAAACACCCTTGTTGCTGAGTGTAGTGTCTAGCAATTTGCAATGCTAGGTCGTTTGCTTCGCTACCACTGCAACAGAAATAACAAACTTCTAGCTTATTATCTAGAGTGGCTGTTAACTGTTCAGCTAATTGAATAATGCTCTCATGAATATATCGAGTGTTGGTGTTAAGGGTTGCTGCCTGTTTAGAAATTGCCTCTACAACCTCAGGGTTAGAGTGTCCAACATGGGCAACATTATTGTAAACATCAAGGTATCTTTTGCCGTTATTGTCTATTAGCCAAACGTCTTCGCCTTTGACAATATGAAGGGGCTTTTTGTAAAAAAACTGGCTTGCGTTGCCCAAGTGTTTTGTTCTTCTTTGTTTTAAGTTCATAAAGCTTTAGAGTTTGTGTCCACTTTTGTTTAAAAAGCCTATTAGTTGGTTTGCTGTTTCTCTAGGTTGTTCTTTGTGTATTTGCTTTAACACGGCCCAAGTTTTTTCAATAGCGCCTAAAATATACTCTTTGTTTTCTGGGTGTGTTGTTGCCCTCCATTCAGAAATAACTAAAGTCATAGCGATACGGTTAACAATCAGTCCTGGCAACAATGATATCTCTGTTTCTGTTAGGGGGTATTCATCTTGATAGCCTACCAATAAATCACAAGTGCCCACAAACAAGTCTTTTTGTTTAACGGTTTGGTATGCTGCTGCAACGGCTAAATCATTGACAAGTGGTGTGTTCACCATGTCGCCGAAGTCAATAATGCCAGAAACCACATGTGGGTTATTTGCCTCTACCAAAAGATTGTCTGGATTCATGTCATTGTGAATAACCTGCGTCCTTGCTTGGTCAAGCTTGGGTTTAATGTGTTTAGAAAAGTGTTCCAAAGTCTTTTGAGCTAGCCTTCTTTTATCTGGGTTCTCAATAAACTCAAGTATATGGAATAGACTTTCAGTTTCTTTTACGTCCCACAAAAGTTTGTGGTTGGCGCCTTTGTGTGAAAAACCTTTAAACCCCTTACCTAAAAGGCCTAAGAATTTGCCCATATTATAGTGTAAGACTTTCAAACTCTTTGGTTCTTTAGCATCACCAACAGGGACGCCTTCGACGTAAGAGACAACCCTAAGAAAATGCTTGCTCTTGTTTACCTCTACCTGATTGATTTTTTGTTCGTTTATATCTGGAATAATTTTTGGGATATTCAGACTGGTGCTTGCTTCTAAGTGTTCCAAGCCTTTGTTTTGACAATCAAGAACCTCGAAGGATTCCTTTGTGTTTGAAACCTTTAAAATAAACTTTTTTTCATGTTTATCTTTAAACAAAAAGTTTTGATCCCTCTCGCTAGACAAAGGGTTTAAAAAAAC
>CAYQEV010000041.1:0-14341 GCA_964416745.1 uncultured Woeseia sp. | reverse complement strand
ACCTCATAGCTTTGTTGACGAATTAATTGCTCTGTCCAAGCGTTTGCATCTTGTGAAAGGATACATTGACTCAAGGCATTTACATCAACTTCTCCTAAATAACGCTGTGGTTCACTAATATCCATTTATTCTCCATCAAAACATTTATCTTTAATCTAATCCTATAACTTTCGAGTCTCAAGTCATAAGAAAATTTCAAAAATGGATTAAAAAAAGAGCCCTAATTAAGGGCTCTTTTAATCTATTTATTTGGTTAATTAGTCTGCAACAGCAACTAGAATTGCTAAAACTAATACACCAACTGCTCCTGCATCTCCCAAAGCAGATACAGTAGCTACAAAGCTGTTAGAGATAGCTCCCACAAAAGGAACATCACCGAAAACAACTCCAGCAACAACACCTAAAGCGATTAAACTAATAGCAATACCAGTAAAATCTGAGATGTATCTTTTAATCATGTACATATCTTTTCCCCTAAAAAAAATAACTTATTTATCAGTACGCTTATCACTAAGCTCTTTAATCTAATCAAACATTTAGCCAAGTGTCAAAAACTTGAGCGATTAATTTTCAATCGGAATAGAGTTTTTCCATTGTTTAATAATGTCACTATTATCTGTTTGCCAAGGGTGAAAATCCTTCTTAAAGAATTGTAACCATGGGATAAATGCTTTTCTTAAGATGCCAGGCTTGATAAATAAAAAGTTAACAGCGTCTATCCAAGTTCTAATTTTCATCAGCTGCCCATCCTGCTTTAACATAATGAATATTCCTCTAAATGTATCTTTAAGGATAAAATATGTGGCAAGAAGCAGGGCTCTTCTTCGCATTTTGAGATACCCTCCAACAGCCTCATAAACATCAAACGCGACGGCTTTGTGTTCCGTTTCTTCCAATGCATGCCAATACCAGAGTTTAGCCACTTCTTTTCCAGAATCTACGAAGTGTTCTTTATCTCTCAATAAATCATCTGCAAGAATTGCAGTTAGATGTTCAGCTGCGACAGTTGATGCAAGCCTTTGGTAAGGAGTTAATTGGCTATATCTAAGTTGGTGTCTTTTGACTTGTGATTTTGTTAAATGCTCTAGATCATAACCCCTGAGCTTGCAGAGAAGTTCATTGTATTTTTGATGGTATTTTCGATGTGCTGCTTCTTGGCCATAGAACGAATATATTTCTTGAAGCAATTTTGGGTCCTCTATTTCTTTCTCAAAATGTTTAACCGATTCAATAAAGGCTTTTTCGCCAAGTGGAAACAGTAAAGAAAAGGAATTTTCAAAGGCGGTATTAAAGGGGCTCCCATTGAACCAATCATGCCCAAGATCTTTTTTTAAATCAAAATTGGGTTTTCTAATATTAATACTATGTGCTTCAGGACTTTTACTCTGATTCTTCATGCTATGAATATAGCATAATGACTTCATTCTATTTATGAAGAAATTATGTTTTACTCAATATTCTGCATAATTGATACAATGTTAATTAAAGTTAGGCTCTTTGAGTCTTTTTTTTTCTTATTTAAAACGGAGATTTTTATGAAACAAATGATTGCAATGATAATTATTAGTACTTTTTTGATGATCCCTTCTTTAGGTTTTACTGCCGGACATGAAAAGAATGATCATGGACATTATCACGGAATTGAAGCTACGGCTGCTGACTGGGTAACTGCTGGTTATACAGGTAAAGCAGAGTCAATAGCAATGGTTAAAGAGAATATGTCAGAGGATGGACAAGCTGTACAGGGTCGATATGTAGGTTTTGGATTCACATGGGATCCTAGAGAAAATGAAATGAGGGTAGGTAGAGTCACACCAAATAGTCCAGCAGATGGAGCCCTTGAGGTGGGTGATTTATTTCTAGAAGTCAATGGTGTAAAAGCGATTCCTGAAAACTTTGAAAACCTAGGATTTAGAGGTAAACCAGGTGAAGAAATTGCAGCTGTAATTGAACGAAATGGCATGAAAAAAAATATCACTTTTAATAGAGGTGCAATTAATGCAAGACTCAGTAAATCACAAATTCTACAAAATATGGATTCTGGTGAGGCAAATGAGTGGCCTGCATTAGAATTCAGAATCATTGAAGTATTATCAAAAGGTAATACTGTTTATGTTCTTTCGAATGCAACTCAAACTGATTATCAGGTCGATCTTAATTACAATCACTACACTGTTACTCGTTTCATGTTTAATGAGAGTGGAGAAGTAGTAGAAGTTGCAACTTTAAGTGAAGACAGATTCATTTTAGAACAAACAGGTTACAAAATATCAAGGTAATATATTGATATTCTTGCAGATATAATATTCTATAAAATATTATGAAAGGGTTTTTACCAATAGACAAGCCTTTGCAAGGCTACTCTTTAGTCAATGAGAATTCATTAGCTAATCTTCAAGAATTAGCTACTAATCTTCCAAAATTACTCCTTACTGATAGGCTTGAAAAAAATATCAGAATGATGTCAGATGATGACCTTTGTGTTGATTCTTTAATACAAGACGGTTCTTTGGAGGAGATAAAACTTGCGATGGTTCAACTGAGTTTTATTGCTCATGCCTATATCCTTGGAGGAGTAGAACCTAAAAGTAACTTACCTAGAGTGATTGCAAAACCTTGGGTTAGTGCTTCGAGAATACTGGAAAGACCACCTGTGTTGAGTTATGCGAGTTATTGTTTGGATAATTGGTACCTTATAAATCCGGAAGAACCGATTAATCTTAATAACGTGGCTCTCATTAATAATTTCCTGGGTGGAATAGATGAGGACTGGTTTGTCACTGTTCATGTTTGCATCGAAGACGCTGCTAGTGATGCAATTGAAGCCTCAAAACTGATTTCTCAATCTACAGAGGAGTCAGAGGAATCTTATATAGACGAGTTATTAAAACGGATTTCTCAATCCATGCGAAAAGTGAATAATATATTTGAACGGATGCCGGAAAGGTGTGATCCGTATGTTTATTATCATCGAGTGAGACCATTTATTTTTGGCTCTAAAGATAACCCAGATCTAGAGAATGGAATAGTTTATCAGGGGGAATTTGGAGATGTTCCACAGTTTTATAGAGGAGAAACAGGCGCCCAAAGCAGCATCATGCCTACTTTAGATGGCGCCCTTGGGATTGAGCACACCAAAGACAGCTTGAGACACTATCTAAATGAGATGAGGGATTATATGCCTAAGGAACATAGGCAATTTATTGAAGACGTTGAAACCAGTTCTATGACTAAAAAATTAATTAAAAAATCCAATCTTTTAATTAATTCTTATAACGATTGTTTGGAAGAAATAAGAGCTTTCAGAGCATTGCATTTAAAATATGCTCGGACATATATACATAATCAATCTAAACAGAAAAACCCATTTGGTGCAGGAGGCTCAACCATTCATGGAACTGGTGGAACCCCCTTTATGTCATATCTCAAAAAACATCGAGATGAAACTGAGCAGCAAAAACAATAAATAATCTATTGTTCAATCTTCCTGAAAGTCTGAGGCAGATGTAACGTGTCGACCTCCGTCATGAAGAGGTGAGAAGTGCCATGATTTTGTTTTCCAACCTGATTTTTCTTTCACCCAAATATGAGTGACTCTTGTGCGGTAATTATTTACTGTTCCAGATTGATCAGATATAACTCCTTCAAGATAATACCTAGCTAAAACAACCCCACTAGACAACTCAATAGTTTCTGGATAGTTGACATTCAGACTTGAGTCTTGACCACCCATATTGTTTTCTATATCTTCTTCTGTATTGTTTTTGCTGAACCTAAAGAAGCTTCCATCTGAATTAGCATTATAAGTTCCTGATTGACTCATGAGATCAGCTTGTGCTGCAAAATCATTATTATCTCTTGCTTCCCAATGGTCTAAGACTAATTGCATTACTTCTTTTTCAGAAGATAAATGACCATCAGCCCAAATAGGTGAAACAATAAATAATGAAAATAGAATTATTGATTTTTTCATGTTTTTCTCCCTTCTTTTATGAAGTAATAGCTTAGCAAACTTCAATTAAATGTTTATTATAAAAGATCTGAGAATCAGGCAATACTTAAACTTTTATGATTCTTTTTTCAGCAATTGAAATATCAGGATACCATGTATGTGTGGTTGGCTTTTTAGCAAGATCTAGTTGCATAACTCTTAAATCAATTAGATAAGGTCGCCCATCTCTAGTGACCTTATTTGCCTGTTTTAGTGACTCAATCAATTCCTCTGGAGTGTTTGCCTGAGAAGCTTTGATATCAAAGCTATTAGCCAGACCAACAAAGTCGACATTGGGGCTTCCTAAATAGCAGCTAATGTCTTTCCAAAGATCTCTAGTTTGTTGTTTTCTTATCAATGGAGAATTCATGTAAATCCTGTTCCTTTCTCCATCATAACTTAGGTTATTAAAGACAATGATATTCACAGGGATATCATATCTTGAAGCAGACCATAGGGACTCAATTTGTCCAAATAACATTGCACCATCACCAACTAAGCAAGTGACTTGTCGGTTTGGTTCACCAATCTTAACTCCCAAAGAAGCCCCAATGCCCCAACCCAATGCAAAGCCTGTTGTGCCACCAATAAGCGATTTCCTATTAGGCCCTAAATCCATCCATTCAAAGGGAGTTCTAGTGTCTAATTCAGAAACGATGATGGCGTTTTTATCCAATTGTTTATCAATCTCATAAGAGGCTCTCTGCCATGAAATTGGACTCGAATTCCAGTGGGTTTTAGCATTCCTTTCTTTTCTGGCCTCAAATTTTTCATTAATCTGATTTGTTTCTTCTAAACGTTGTTCTCGTATTTTGTTGAGCCTATCTTTTGTCACAAGAGATTTAACTGCTTCTTCTATAGCTATAACTGTTTCTTTCATACCAGCAGCAATTGCAATATCTGTAGGGTAGGTATTAGCAATATCATCAAATTCAATTCTGGCATGGATAACCTTAGCTTTCCTTGGTACTGGTGCAGTAAATATTGTAGGGTCTGGCATAGGAGCACCAAGATTCAGAAAAACATCCGTTCCTGGAAGCCCCCTTGGAACACCCATCCCATAAAAGCCAACAAACGACTTATGTTGGAATGGGATATCACCAAACACACTATAACCCTGAGTCATCTTTATCCCTAAAAGCTCTGATAAATTAACAACTTCTTCATTTGCTTTGGCCCGCGTGACCTCATGGCCTACACAGATCATTGGCGACTTTGATTCAATTAAAGCTTTTGCAGTGGCCTCTATTAACTCTGCTTTTGGCTGTAGATCCATAGGAATCTTAAATTTACTTTGCGGGTAAATAGTTTGCTTAATGTTATCTTTGTTTAACAAAGTACCAGGAAATCTTAAATATACAGGTCCACCAGGTGGTGTTTCTGAGAGCTTAATTGTTCTCCTTAACATTTCGCTAATTTGTAAAGGGTTATCAACTTGCCAACGCCACTTAGTAAACTGGGTCATAGTTTCTAGCCAATCATCCATTTGTTGAAAACCATTCCTCCCAGCAAAGTTTGAGCTGGAACCATCTGATAAGACTGCAATTGATGATCGATCTTTCCAGGCATTGTATAAATTATTCATGGCACTAGGAATCGCTACCCCTGGAAGAAAAAGTATTGAAGTTTTTCCTGTAGCTAACTCATAACCGTGTGCCATTGATGTCGCTTGTGATTCTGCTATCGAAGCGATGTACTGCATATCATTGTTCAAGGTTAGGGCATCAAAGAATGGACTCATACCGGTAGCACTAGTACCAAAAATATATTCTACATTTGCGGCTCTTAGTGATTCAGCGAGAATGTCCGCTCCATTGCCGACAATATCTTTCCCTTCTCTAGGAATAACATCGCGAGCTTCAGCAACAGAGGTTATTAATGAGTTTACAGCAACTTGACTGAAGCCTATTGCTAGGAGTTGCTTAGAAAAATCTCTACGAGAAATATCATGATCAAAGAATCGTTTAAAGAGTTCTTTCATTTATTGTTTGAGGTAGTTTATCCCAATCCTCCCAAGCGATTACTCTTCCGGGGAAAGCAGGATTCTTAAATGGCCAATCATCTTTCAACCATACCTTAACGGCCTCGAATAATCTAGAATCTAAACCGGTACTTAGTTCACTCTCTCTGACCCACATGAATACTTCAGCATCATATTCATTCTTTCTTGTGGGGTAAAAATAGACGCAACCAATAACTTTCTTTTCATCCAAAGTCACCATCGTGTAAGCAAAAGATGTTTTCCGTTGGAATTCTTTTTGATGCCAAGCTAAATCGATTAGATTTTGTTGTAAAGTTAGCCCCTCAGGCCAATCACTATCCGGCCAAACTTGGCTTAAATGTTCCGCACTCGACATCACTGCTTCATAATCTATCTCCACATCGTCAATAGATAACATTCTTAATTTGTACTCATTAGTTACAAGAGTCACCGGAACCTTAAAGTCTTCTGGTACAAAGGCTTCTTTCGATTGAGCTTTCATATTAGTTGAATAAAAAAATAAAAAATATTGGGAGCTGAAACACCTTCATTTATATTTTTAAAATTTGCTTGCCTTTATTTTCACCGGTAAAAAGACGATTCAGTGTTGTAGGGCAATTCTCAATTCCTTCTTGAATATCTTCTCGATGTTTGATTTTACCTTCCATCAACCATTTTGAAAGTTCTTGTGTCGCTTCATCCATCCTATCAAAGTAATCTAGCACTAAGAAACCTTCCATTTTTGCTCGATTAATAATTAAACTACTTAGATTCCTAGGACCAACTGGCATTTCTTGACCAGTATAATTTGAAATTGAGCCACAAATGACAATTCTTGCCTTTTGGTTAATCTGATATAAGACTGCTTCAAGCAATGGGCCACCAACATTGTCAAAATAGATATCAATACCTGCACTTGCAATTTTCCTTAATTCTTTAGTTGCGTTGGTGTTTTTATAATCGATCACATGATCAAGACCGCAATCTTCAAGCCAAGCACATTTTTCCTCACCGCCAGCAATTCCAATTACATTACAGCCCTTAATTTTCGCAATCTGTGCAACGACTGAGCCAGTTGCTCCCGATGCTCCTGACACCACAACAGTTTCCCCTTCTTTTGGTTCACCAATATCAAGCAATCCAAAGTAAGCAGTGACCCCAGTTAACCCTAGAACATTTAACATCGTGGGAATTGGAAGAAGCTCTGGTATAACTCTAAAACCATTTCCATCAGATATTAGGTGTGTTTGCCAACCAACGAATCCACTAACCAAATCACCGTCTTTAAAATTTGGATTTTTGGATTGTATGACTCTACCCATTCCACCTGATCGAATTACTTCATCTATTTGTATTGGTGGCAAATAACCTGGTATGTCTGTAAGCCACATTCTCTGAGTGGGATCCACTGAGAGGTATTCTGTTTGAATCAATATATCACCCTCATTTAGCTCAGGTACGGCTTCCTCAATCAACTCAAAATTAGATGTTTCAACTAAACCCCTTGGCCTTGTTTTTAAAACCCACTTCTTATTTGTTAAACCCATATTATTCTCCAGATTTATGTTTTATGTAATTCCACACACCATTAGGTGTAAGATCAGTTTTAGAAAATTCAAGTATATCTCGTGTTACATATTATGTAATTAAATCCATTTCTAGAAACTAATTTTATCTGCGACATAACTGATAGACCAATTATGCCCTAAACGCTTACCTTTATATTCGACAGGTAAATTTCTAACCTCATGAGAGGTTAAATTGATAATTTGAGGATCAAACATAAGATTTTTGAACATACCATCGAGCTCTTTGTTCGTTCTCCATTGAACTGAGCGAACATTTTCAATTATTTTTTTTGGTGTTTTATAATTACAAATATTATTCATGTTACCCATACCACCTAAAGGGCTAGCAACAGTATGGATTTCAATTGGCAAATGGTGTGACCAATTTTCTAAAAACCAGGTCAATAATATTCCACCATAACTATGGCCTAGGATAACAATTTTCTTTATATTCACTTGTTCTTTAACTAAGGATTTAATCGCTGTATTTAATCTGATAGCAGAGGACTGATAGCATGATTCATCATCCCAACGATAGAAGTGGGTTAAAGTCTTCTGATTATCTAAACTGGTAAGCGGGTAAACCCATTCATAACCTCTACTTTCACTACCATGTACACCTATCAGTAAGATGTTTTCTTCATTATTAGTCTCTTCTAGTGGATACAGACCGTATTCAAGATCCATTAGTCTTTTGCCTCCGTCCATGTAATTTATCGTTGGGTCTAAAGTGGACAACCATGGGTAAGAGGCGAGAGCAACTGGACTAATTAAATATATTAATAAGAATGAGGGAATAATTTTTTTCATGAGTAATTGTTTCTATTAATTTCTTATCCATTATTTATCTCGATAAAACTTCAGTAATGTAATCTACTACAAAGGGTGTGATGACGCTCAAAAGAAAAAAAATAAACATCGTCACGATGACCGCGAGCAATAGAATCAAGATTTTTTTCATAACCTAAATATAAAACTACACTGTAAATTAGCTAGACTCAGGGCTCCATTCAGGGGAGCCAAAGAAAGACATGAATTTACCCCTAAGACTCTTCGATTGTTTAAAATCATTAATAAATTGGACCCAACTAAAAACAGTTATTCTGAGTGGGTTAAAGGTTTTAACATTATTAGTCAGACCAAAAATAACCGCTTCTTTTTCTTCAGCATAAGTTCCAAAAATACGATCCCATATAATAAAAAGATTACCAAAATTTTTATTCAAATATTCCTCGTTAACGCCATGATGAACTCGGTGTGCTGAAGGAGTTACCATGACCCATTCAAGAGGTCCAAGCTTCCCTATAGTCTGTGTGTGTTGGATTACAGCCCAGAGGGTTGATGCCGCTCCTACTATAAATGTGAGAAATGGATTAAAGCCTATGAGCGGGAGAATAAAAAAGAAAGGCACCCTGAACAAAGGGTTAAACCAAGCCTGTCTAAGAGACACAAGGAAGTTCATTTCTTCACTAGAATGGTGATTCATGTGAATACCCCAGAAGAAACGAACACGATGTGAAGTTCGATGAAACCAGTAATAAATAAAATCAATTACCATCAGAGTTGATATAACTTGGGTCCACAGTGACAAAGAGGAGATATCAAAGAGTTTGTATTGATATAAAAATAAATAAAACCCAAGTATGGAGGTTTTAGTAAGTAGATTAACTATGACATTGCCAATGATTAAACCAATTGTTCCCATAGAGTCACCACGTTTGTAATAACCCAGTTTTTTAGAAGAGGAGACAAGACTTTCAATAAGTATTAATGCAATAACAATCGGTGCACCAACCGCATAAACAGTATATTCAGTCACATTATTTTCGAACATTTTCCTAGTTCTTAGCTACAGTCGTTGGTCTTAGGGCTTTAATTGTAACTTTTCCATTTTCATCGATATCTGAAATAGATAACTCTATACCAATGACTTCTGCAAATGCTTGATATCTTTTTTTGATCCAGATGTCATGGACTTCCTGTTCGGTAAGATCATGCTGACCCATTCTTCTTGTGTTCTCTAGAATTAAACCAAAAGGGGATTGCCAACTTCTTTGTGCATTGGTTTTTTCTATTTTTAGAAACAGTTGGTAAGCACAAGCAGTTCGATCAATCATCCCCACCATCGCTGTTTCTAGTTCACCTGTCTTTAAGTAATTTCTTCTAACTCTCTCCAAAAGTGGTCTAGTGGTTTCAACTTCATGTGCAATTAACTCATCGATCATGTCGTTATTTTTTGCAAACTGGATTGTGGTTAATACCAACTTAACTAAAGCATCATTAATATCGTGTTGATAAGCGCTCCTTTCGTTCAAAGTCATCAACACAACATTCATTGCCCTAGCTAATTGATCTTCCATCCCTTCATAACCACTTGTTGGGGCCACTAGTTTCTTGTCTTCATTGTGACCACCAGCTTTCAGTTCACCAACAGAACCTAAAAAACTAGTGATGACAAGACTGATTAATATGATTCTCATCTTTTATTCCTCCAATTACTGATAATTTTAACTTTATTAGAATATCTTTATTTACTCAAGCTTCTCTTACGATTTTTGCTTAAAGCTCTCGCTATCTTGGCTTATAATATGCTTAGAAAAAATGAGCAGTTCCAAACAAAAACATTCGATGCAACCTCAACCGAATCACGATGAATCGGTCAGGCAAGATTTTGTCACTGATCTCAGAGCTTTTCTGACGGATGAAATATTTCCAAAGATCGTTCCGTACTATGAAAAAAATGTGGAGCCAGAATTTGTAAAAGAAAAAAGTAGAAAACCTAAAGATAAGTCTGAAGTCCGAGATTTAATGCTTAAAGATAAATCCTATCAAAGCTGGAGTTTACTTCAAAGGTTGAGTCAGCAGATGATGTTTACCTCAGTAATTGACACCGTTGAAAGAACACTCAATGATTTAATTGATCGCTCAAAACTCCATAATAGTTTGGGCTCCCTTGAATTAGATAAGAAAGTTGAAGTACCAAGATATCTGACTGCATACGATATCCATCAGCAACCAGGCGGATATCACACAGAAAAAATTGCAGATGATATTGCACCAGGCGTGGTCTATGATATTTCACTTCCAATATATTCTAGAAACTCTATGGGCGATGAGAATGATTTACTTTCGCACGCTATCATTAATCATATGCAGAAGTATATTGAGATGTCAGAACCCGAAAGCATTCTTGATATGGGGTGTGCAATTGGAAACTCCACATTACCGTTTGCTAAAATTTTCCCAAGTGCCGAAATACATGGAATAGATGTGGCATCACCTTGTTTAAGATACGCTCATGCTAGAGCTAATGCCTTAGGAGTAACTGCCCATTTTAGCCAACAAAATGCGGAACAAACAAAATTTGGAGATGAAACTTTTGACCTAATTACCTCGTGTCTATTCCTGCATGAAACCTCGCATGATGCTATACCAAAGATTATTAATGAGACATATAGGTTATTAAAGCCTGGCGGTTGGATGATGCATCTAGATGTTTACCCCTTTCATAGGCATACCATAGAGCCACTCTATGATTTCTTAAAAGACTGGGAAGTTATTAATAATAATGAGAATTTTTCAGGTGCATTGAGGAATATGAATCTTCAGCAAATATTTGAAGAGGCTGGGTTTAGTAAAGAGACTATTGAGTTCACCTCTGCTGAGGCTGTTGCTCAATATACTAAAGGCTATACAGGTGATTTTTATCTAAAGCTACCTATATATTTGGCACAGAAACCTAAAACAGAATGAATTCAAAAGTAGAATTACCTCGAATTGCAAAAGGGAAAAAACCTATCTACCTTGATGATCGTTCAATAGATAACCTGATGGCAATGATAATGACATTAACTCAAGAAGTTTCTGTTTTAAGGGATCGTTTAGACACTATAGAAGTCCTATTAGCAGAAAAAGAAACCATTACTCTTGAAGATATTGATAATTTTGTACCGAGTGATGATTTAGTGATGCAAAGAAAAGAGAGAAGACAGTTGCTTTTAAAAAGAATTTTGCTCCCTATTGAAAAGGATCTTGAGAAATAATGAATCAAAATGATATTCGTTCCATCCATGATGGACCTTTTAAGTTAGTATTTGTTTCTAGCGGCGGAGGCAGTAGTGCAATTTCAGACCTGTTAAAAGTCCCTGGTGCCAGTCAAACTATTCTTGAATCTTATATTCCTTACTCAAGAGAGTCGATGGATGAGTATCTTGGGATAAAACCTAGTTATTACTGTGGCTTACAAACTACTATAAACATGGCCGTTACTGCTTTCACAAGATCAAAGAGATTAGCTCCAGGGGTGGACCCTTCTCACTTACTAGGTGTAGCTGTGACAGCAACACTATCAACAACTTATGAAAAATTAGGCAGTCATCGTTTTTTTGTCTGTATTCATGGATTGAATGCTACCCATGTTATTTCATGCTATTTAACCAAAGGAAAACGCACCAGAGAAAACGAGGAGAAACTCGTTACGGAATGTTTAGAATCTTTGATAGGTATCGTCTGTGGAGTTGGTAATCAGTTGCCCAAACTGACGCAACAAATTCATTATGAAGTTATTTCAGCAAAACCAGAATGGCATGCATTAGAAAACAAAGAAATCACAATACTTCCTGGTGATTTAGGACCCAGTAAACTGATTTTTCCAGGTACATTCAACCCACTTCATGAAGGGCATAGGAAAATGCAAGAAATTGCTGAGAAAAAAGTCAACATACCTGCAACATATGAAGTGTCGATTACTAATGTTGAAAAGACATCCCTTAGTTATTTCGAGATTCAAAAATTGTTAGACCAGTTTACATCAGATGATCGATGGGTATTAACTAATGCCCCCACCTTTGCAGATAAGGTTCGTATTTTTAATGATTCAACTTTTATTTTAGGAATGGATACTTTAATCAGGATATTTGATAAAAAGTTTTATGAAAGTGAGAAAGTTTTCCGTGAGACTTTGGAGGAGTTTGACATTAGTAATGCCCGTTTCTTAGTCTTTGGTAGACAAATAGAGGATACTTATAAAACGCTTCATGAGCTATCGATACCTCCCAAACTAAGAGACCGTTTTGTAGGTATTTCTGAATCTGAGTTTCGTCTTGATATCAGTTCAAGAGAAATAAAAAAACATCAAGAAGAGACTAAAATACCTGCTTAGTTTGAATTCAGACCTTCAACAATTACAAAATCTCGATTAGAAGAATGCTCAATAAAACTTAATGCTTTTTGATATGTTTCACTTTCATAGCAAGAAATTGCCTTGTCCATAGTTTCAAACTCTACGATCACTGTTTTAGGGTGTTGACCAGTTTCTTTTTGTATTTGCCGCCCTTGACCTGTGACTAAGAATTTACCATTAAATTGAGAAACTGCCTTTGCAGCAGCTTTAGCATAATTTTTATAATCATCAATCTTATGATAACTACAGCGGACAACAAAATAAGCAGACACGTTTAAAGCGAACTAAAGCTATTTTAAAAGAGCATTTATTTCTTTCTCAATATCTTCTGGTTTTGTTTTGGGAGCAAATCGTGCAATAACATTGCCATTTTGATCAACAAGAAATTTAGTAAAATTCCATTTAATATTTTTTGAACCCAATAACCCTGGTTTTTCTTCTGTAAGATGCTGATATAAAGGATCAGCTGAGGGACCTTTCACATCAATCTTTCCAAAAACTGGAAATTTAATTTGAAAATTAATTGAGCAGAATTCTTGAATCTCTTGATTGGTTCCAGGCTCTTGTTTGCCAAACTGATTACAGGGAAAGCCCAGAACAGAGAAGTCTTCATCACTGTATTTAAGATGAAGATTATTTAAACCTTCATATTGGGGGGTAAAGCCACATTTGCTCGCAGTGTTTACAATTAATAGAACTTTATTTTTGTAATCACTTAATGAAACAGTATCACCTTGGGCGTTCTTGCAATCAAAGTCATAAATATTACTCACTGATATTTTCCTCCATAGTGTCAGTTGATTATACTAAGCACATCATCAATTAAAGGCAAATGGAAAGAATAAAGAATAAGTTCTTGATAAGTTAGCTTTAAACTGAGAGTCTGTTCATATGAGTTCAAGAGAACGCCTATCAATCACTAAGGATTGGCTCCCCAGGTACACTGGCATGGAGATTGACGAGTTTGGTGATTACATTCTGCTTACAAATTTCAGTGACTATGTCATTCGATTTTCTGAAATGTTTGATGTTGAGATAAAAGGCTTAAGAAGACCAATGCAAGCAGCCACTAATTCTGATGGATTAAGTATTGTCAATTTCGGTATTGGTTCCCCTAATGCAGCCATCATTATGGATTTATTAACAGCAAGAAACCCAAAAGGTGTTCTTTTTCTAGGTAAATGTGGTGGATTAAAAGCTTCATCAGAGATTGGTAATCTTATCTTACCGATTGCTGCCATCAGAGGAGAAGGAACCAGCAATGATTACTACCCACCAGAGATTCCTGCTTTACCGTCTTTTAAGTTACATAAATTTGTTTCAGAAAAAGTTCTAGAAAAGGATTTGGAATACCGAACAGGGGTCATCTACACTACCAACAGAAGAGTTTGGGAGCATGATGATACTTTTAAAAATAAACTCAAAGAGACCACTGCTATAGCTATTGATATGGAAACAGCCACTATATTTATAGTTGGGCATTATAATCAAATTGCTAGAGGCGCTTTATTATTGGTTTCTGATAAACCGGTAACACCAGATGGTATTAAAACTGGTCAGTCAGATAAAAAAGTCACAGAAGAGTGGCTTCAAAAACATTTAGATATTGGTATTAGTGC
>CAYQEV010000040.1:0-14530 GCA_964416745.1 uncultured Woeseia sp. | reverse complement strand
CCCGACCCTCTGCTCCCAAAGCAGATGCGCTACCAGGCTGCGCTATGCCCCGAATAGAATCACTTCGTGGAGTATTATACGTCTCATTAAAAAAAAACCATCAACTTTTTAGAAAAATATTTCTAAGTGATATCAAAGAATTCTTTGGTATCATGACACGCTTAAAAGAGATAAATTTTATGACAGCAAATATAATTGATGGAAAAGCTCAAGCTGCTGAATTAGCTAAAAAGATTAAAGAGGAAACGGCCATTCTTCTTACCAAAGACATAATTCCAGGGTTGGCAGTGATTATTATTGGTGACAATCCTGCAAGTAATGTTTATGTAAAAAATAAAAAAAGAACGGCAGAAGCATGTGGATTTTATTCAACAAAACACTCCATAGCAGAATCTGCTGAACAAAAAGATATTATTGATCTTATTCAAGAGCTCAACAATAACCCAAAAATTCATGGCATATTAATTCAACTGCCTCTTCCGCCACACCTGGATGAAAATATCATCACACAGAGTGTCTCTCCGAGTAAGGATGTGGATGGTTTTCACTACAGAAATATCGGTAAACTTCATAGTGGTAATGTTAAGGAAACATTTATTCCCTGCACTCCTGCAGGCTGCATGCTAATGATTGAAGATCAAATAGGTAAAGATCTTTCAGGTTTGAATGCGGTAGTCATTGGACGATCTAATATTGTTGGAAAACCTATGGCAAGTTTGTTGTTACAAGCAAATGCTACGGTCACAATTTGTCACAGTCGTACGAAAAATTTACCTGACGTTGTGAAGCAAGCAGATATTGTGATTGCAGCTGTCGGGCAACCAAATATGGTTAAGGGTTCATGGATCAAGGAAAAAGCAATTGTTATCGATGTGGGAATAAATCGCCTGATTATTGAAGAAGATGGAGAAAAGAAGTCTAAGTTGACTGGTGATGTTGATTTCGAAGAAGCTTCTAAAATTGCAAGTGCTATTACGCCTGTTCCTGGAGGAGTAGGCCCTATGACTATTGCAATGCTAATGGAAAATACTCTTATTGCATCAACTATTAATAGTAATGATGAAAAAAAATAGAGGAAGAATTCATCTGATAAATGGATTAAAGTTTAATTAAATAAATGACTATGAATATAAAATTAAAGGAATCAATATTAGTATCATTAGTGTTCTTATTATTTAGCAATTTAAGTATTGCATCGCAGAATTATCCTCAAATTGAATTCACCACGACCTCAGGTTCGTTTACTGTCGAATTGGACAGCAATAGAGCCCCAACTACAGTTAAGAATTTTCTTCAGTATGTGGAGAGTGGTTTTTATGTGAACACGATTTTCCATCGAGTGATCGCAGGATTTGTTATTCAAGCCGGCGGTTTTACAGTTGATCTTGAACTCAAGGAAACTCTTCCTGAAATTATTAATGAATCAGGCAATGGTCTGACTAATCAACGGATGTCTTTAGGGATGGCTAGAAGCACTGATCCACATACTGCTAGCTCTCAGTTTTATATTAATGTCGTTGATAATTTTTCACTTGATCCAATGCCAACTCGTTGGGGTTATGCGGTCTTTGGTGATGTGATTGATGGTTTTCAGGTCATCGATGCAATTGCCAGTAATGCCACACAAACCATGAGTGGTATGCAAGACGTACCGGTTGCGCCAGTGATTATTTTGGACGTTAAAAGGATTGATTAATAAAGCACTAAGCTTGTATTGGAACTATTGACTGTGAACAGGTACTTTATTTCTGATCTTCATCTTGATGAGTCTAAACCAGAGATTACTAGATTATTTCAAACTTTTATTAAACAGATCATCAAAGACAATGTTAATGAGACGGAACTTTATATTCTTGGTGATTTGTTTGAATCTTGGATAGGTGACGATTATGACAATCCTTTTCATAATGAAATAAAACTACTCTTAGCTTCAATATCAAACTCGGGAGTAAAGGTCTTTTTCTTATTCGGTAATCGAGATTTTCTCATTGGAAATACTTTTTTATCAGAAACAGGCATCGAATTACTTAAGGACCCTGCCCTACTGACAATTAATGAGAAATTGGTTCTTGTTACTCATGGAGATCAAATGTGCTTGGATGATCATGATTACCAAAACTTTAGAACTATGGTCAGAAATCCTGAATGGCAAAAAGAGTTTCTTAGCTTACCTATTTCAAAACGATTGAAAATAGCCGGTGAAGCTAAAGATGCCAGCAAACAATCAAAACAAGAAAAAGTATTTGAAATTATGGATGTGAATGATCAAGCAGTTGAAGCAATCTTTGACGAGAATCAGATTGATCTTATGATCCATGGTCATACCCATAGGCCCATGAAGCATGAAATTGTTTTGGACGGTAAAACTTTTTACCGCTATGTTCTAGGCGATTGGACAGAAAACAATGCAATCATCATAGATTGGAGCAATGATTCTCCCCAATTTATTGATTTAATTAATTAAAGTGGACGTGGGATCCTGAATCTCTATTTGTTTTCGTAGTTTTTCCTCTTTCGTCTTAGCAGCGTCGTTTCTTTTGAGTTCAATTTTTTGCAGATAAGCTTGAGTAACATCATTGGTCACATAGTCTCCAGAGAAACAAGATGTATCAAAATCCTTAACTTCTGAATCTTCAAATCGAACGGACTCAATTAAATCATCAAGCGTTTGGTAGAGTAACCAATCAGCACCGATAAATTGTGCTAGTTCTTCATCTGATTTATTACTGGCGATTAATTCACTGCTGGCTGGCATGTCAATTCCATAAACATTCGGAAACTTTACAGGGGGTGCTGCTGAAGCAAAGAAAACTTTCTTTGCTCCTGCATTTCTAGCCATCTCGATAATTTGCTTAGACGTTGTGCCCCTCACAATTGAGTCATCAATTAACAAGACATTTTTATCTTTAATTTCTAAATCAATAGGGTTTAATTTTTGTCTAACAGATTTTTTTCTTTTTTCTTGACCAGGCATTATAAAAGTTCTGCCGATATAACGGTTCTTTATAAAGCCTTCTCTGTATTTAACACCCAGATGATGTGCGACTTGTAGCGCACTACTCCTGCTGGTATCAGGAATAGGGATAACCACATCAACATCATGATGAAGGCCTCTTTCTATTATTCTTTGGGCTAAAAATTCTCCCATTCTTAATCTTGACTTATAAACAGACATGCCATCAATAATTGAATCGGGCCTAGCAAAATATACAAACTCAAAGATACAAGGGGTATAAGTTTTGGGTTCCACGCATTGGTGTGAATAAAAGTCACCATTTTGACTAATATAGATTGATTCCCCCGGCAGAATATCTCTCATTAAACTAAAGCCAGCTGCGTTAAGAGCTACACTTTCTGAGGCAACCATGTATTCAATTTTATCGCCTGCTTCTCGAGTTCCTATCACTAGTGGCCTGATGCCATTAGGGTCTCTCATGGCAACCAATCCTTCATTAAGAACCATGGCCACAACGGCATAGCCTCCAGAGCATTTATTGAAAACAGCTGTTGAGGCTTTAAAAACTGATTCAGGAGTTAGTGATTCTTTTTGTTGAATTTGAATTTCATGAGCAAATAAATTGAGTAATGCTTCCGTGTCTGATTCAGTATTAAGGTGTCTTCGATCAACCTCTTTAAGATGAAATCTAAGCTCCGTGGTATTAACTAAATTACCATTATGAGCTAAACATATACCGAACGGTGAATTAACATAGAATGGCTGTGCCTCATTGATACTAAGCGTTCCCGCTGTTGGATACCTAACATGACCTATACCAATGTTGCCTCTCAATCTGGTCATGTGTTTTCCAGTAAACACATCATTAACTAAACCGTTGTTTTTTCTTAGGCAAAGCACTCCATTATCATCGGTCATAATGCCGGCTGAATCCTGCCCACGGTGTTGTAAAACAGTTAGGGCATCATAGATTTCCTGATTGACAGGTTTGGTGCTGACTATACCGACAATTCCACACATCTAAATTAAATCCCCGGATAATTTAAATAGGACTATTGATTATAATGCTCAAGAAAAAAATTGTAGAAAAAATCTGCTATTTTTTCTGCTTCTTCCAGAAACAGTGCATTCTGAACTAAGGGCTCTCCATATAAACTACTGTCCTCAAGCATAAATATAATGATGGCTACAAAAATCAGTCCCCTTAGAAAACCAAATGCAATACCAAACAGTAAATTTCCCGCAAAACTCCAACCAATTGTCTTAGTTGCTTTTTTACTAACTAACGCCCCAAGAAATAACATTACAGCTAATATGAGAGCTCTTGCTAACCATAATTGAAAGGTTTCAGAACCCACAAAAGACCCAAATATTACTGCTATATTTTCATCAAAGCTAAACGCAGCCCATAACGCAATTAACCATGACAGCAAAGAGAATAATTCGGATAGAAACCCTCTAAAAAATCCATATAAAGTTGAAATTGATACCGTGCCAATTAAGATAAAATCCAATATTGAGATCACCTCTTCTGACCCAAAAATAAACACCGGAAAGGTCACAGGAAAAGGGAAAGGAATATGATAAATCATTGTTGGCCAGGAGGTAATATTTGATAGGTATAATCGTTTCTTTCTAACCTTCTAACTGTTTTTTCAATAGGATCGTCCATGCTCTTAGGTTTTACCCTAACCCTATATATGGTTTTGCTGGCGATGTCTTTTTGACTAATAAAGACATTAAAACTTTTTCTTTCAAGCTCTTTAGATAAAATTTCTGCCTCCTGATAATTCTCAAAAGCTGCAATCTGAATAATCCATATTAATTCACTTGGTTCAACATCTTCTGATTGCTCAATAGCCACTGAATTTTTTTTGGAAATAAATTGCTGAATGCTGTCTAAGCCTTGACCTTGCAGTAAAAAAGATAAAGTCACCCCTACTAAAAGGATCAATGTTAATAAACCAACTATTTTCTCTTTCATTGAAGGTATCTCTTTTGGTTCAAATACTGTTTTGCTGGTCCAACAAGTTCAAATGAGCCTGAAACTATAATATTGTCGCTAATGGGTTCAAGATTCTCAACATATTTGAAGGCTTCCTCTGTTGCCTCCATGACCTTAATATTATCTATCCCCAACCCAATAAGTCTGTTTTCTAACTCTAATGTTGTGTATGAACGTTCTGTGTCCATTTTACAAACAACCCAGTCTGAAACAATATCTTTGAAAACATTAATAAATAGGTCTAAGTTCTTATCTTTCATCATACTGAAAATCATTACATTGTTTTGCTTAATATTTAATGTGCCTAAACGTTCTCGAAAGTTCTTAGCTGCTGCTGGATTATGAGCCACATCCAAGACCCAATTTGTTCCTGATTTTATTAGTTCAAAGCGGCCCGGCATAAAGAAATCTTTTAAAATATTATTCAACATTTCTGTTGTGGGTAGTAACGAGCTATTGTAACTCTCTATGGCAGCCAAGGATGTCGCTAGATTGTTAATTTCCCCTTGTGCCCAGTGATGAGGTATCTGTATTCCCTTGATTATATGCTCAACTCCTGACCAGAAAAACTCATTAGTTTTTTTTTGAATTGTAAATTCTCTATCTCTTGCAATCAATTGAGCGTCAACAAGATTTGCTTGTTTTTCGATTACAGGTGTAACCACAGTGTCTCCGTAAATAATTGGTCTTTTGGGCTTTGCTATGCCCGCCTTCTCATAGGCTATCTCTTCAATAGAATCTCCAAGAAATTCCTGATGGTCTAGATCTATATTAGTGATAATAGAGACATCAGATTGAATGATATTTGTGGCATCCAATCTTCCTCCCAAGCCAACCTCTATAATCCAAGCATCACACTCACGCATCGCTAATAAATAAAAAGCCGCAAGAGTGCCAAACTCGAAATAAGTTAAAGGAACGGTTCCTCGGAACTGCTCAATTTGCTCAAAGGCATTAACCAATTCTTTATCTGAAACATGGATTTTATTAACACTGACTCGTTCATTATAGTTAATCAGATGAGGGGATGTGTAGACACCAGTTTTTAGGCCCTTTTGTATGAGTATGTCTTCAATCAAAGCAACCGTAGTGCCCTTCCCATTAGTCCCTCCAACAAGGAATATATTGTCCTTGGGTAGAGTGATATTAAGGGCATTATAAACTTCCTCAACCCGGGTTAAATTTAAATCAATTGCTTTAGAATTAAGTCCTTGTTGGTACTCTAACCAGTCTGAAAGACTCGATTTTTTCATTTCAAATCTCTTTTTGAATATTATTGTTGTGTCTGTTTGTTAAGCAGATTCTTGATGAGAGTAGATATTGTCTGTCGCATCTCTCGTCGATCAACAATCATATCTATGGCGCCTTTTTCAAGAAGGAAATCGCTGCGTTGGAACCCCTCTGGAAGTTTTTCTCTTACAGTTTGCTCAATAACTCTTGGGCCTGCAAAACCTATTAATGCTCCTGGTTCAGCAATATTAATATCGCCGAGCATTGCAATACTTGCAGAAACCCCTCCTGTTGTTGGGTCAGTCAATACTGATATATAAGGTAGCTTTGCAGCATCTAATTCCACTAAAGCAGAGGTTGTTTTTGCTAATTGCATTAGTGAAAGAAAAGCTTCTTGCATTCTCGCACCCCCGCTTGCACAAAAACAAACCAATGGAACTTTGGTATCAATACTTAAATTAACCGCTCTAACAAACTTTTCACCCACTACTGATCCCATGGAGCCACCCATAAAATTAAAGTCAAAAGCACAAGCAACCAGTCTGACCTCTTTTACACTTCCTTCCATAACAATCAGAGCATCATTTTCACCTGATTTTCTTTTAGATTCAGTGAGTCGATCTTTATATTTCTTCGTGTCTTTAAACTTTAAAGGGTCAGTGGAAATTAAATTATTGAAATATTCCCTAGAGGTGCCCTCATCAAAGAATTGACTTAAACGATAACGAGCAGAAATTCTCATGTGATGATCGCATTTATCACAAACATGAAGATTGCGTTCTAAATCAGCACGATAAATTTGAACTTTGCACTTGTCACAAGTTACCCAAACACCCTCAGGGACAGACTTAACTCGTTGAGATTTCTTTGTGGTGATCCTGGATGGAACTATTTTCTTAAACCAATTCATTGTCTCATTAATACATCTTTAGAGTTTTCATATTAACTCAATGTCAGAACTAGGCAATTCAAATTTATCAGGGTAATCAACTCTTTGTAAATATAAACCATGTGCCGCTGAGGTCTTAGAGGCTAAGCTTCGATCTTGAGCTTCAATAATTCCTGGAATGTCATCTGAACTGACTCGTTTTAACCCAACATCAATTAATGTCCCTACAATATTTCTAACCATATGGTGTAAAAATGCATTGGCTGTGCACTCAATGGCAACTAGATGATTCTTTTGAGTGATTGTTAACACTTTAAGTTCTCGAATAGGATTTTTTGATTGGCAGCCAGAAGCTCTGTATGAACTAAAATTATGACTGCCGATAAAGTGGCTGCAAGCACCTTGCATTAAATCTAACTGCAACTCTTGATCAATAAATAAAGCTCTATTAAAAGTAAACACATCTTTACTAGTGGTGTTAAGAATTAAATATTGATAGGTTCTTGAAAGGGCTGATCGTCTGGCATCAAAATCATTAGGCATTTCCTTAACCCATAAAATATTTATGTCATTGGGTAAATGGGTATTGATACCCTCTCGCCATTGATTATGAGTCCTAGAGGCAGACGTAATAAAATGCAGTACTTGGCCTCGAGCATGAACACCACTGTCAGTCCTCCCTGATGCAAACACTCTAATAGACTCATTAGCTACTCTGCTTATCGCGTCTTCAACAACACCTTGAATGGATAGGTTATTATCTTGTAATTGCCATCCACAATATTGCGTTCCTAGATATTCAATTCCACAAGCAATTTTAGTTGCAGAGACACTCATTGTTAAATATAAGATTTTATAAGTAATTCGGCAATTTGGATCGAATTAAGAGCTGCACCTTTTCTAATATTATCTGCCACTATCCAAAGATTCATTCCATTCTCAATGGTTAAATCTTTTCTGATTCTTCCAACAAAAACATCATCTGTTCCTTCTCCATGAATAATAGGTATAGGGTACGATTCATTATCCGGTAGAACTTTAATTCCAGGTGATGTTTCAAGGAGATGAATAATTTCATTAACCGCAATAGGCTTCTCAGTTTGAATAGATACTGCTTCTGCATGGCCAAATCGAACTGGCACTCTAACCGCTGTGGCATTGACTTTTATATCCAGATCATTGAATATTTTTTGTGTCTCCCATACCAGTTTCATTTCCTCTAGAGTATGTCCATTTTCATCAAAATCACCTATCTGTGGAATTACATTGTGAGCAAACAGCATGGGGTTATCAGAATTTGGATATTCATCCGATAATAACTGCTGATTGAAGATATCTAGTGTTGTTCGCCCAGCACCTGAGATTGATTGATATGTTGAGACATTAATTTTTTTAATCTTAGCTATCTTATGAATTGGTTGAAGTGCCACGAGCATCTGAATGGTTGAGCAGTTAGGGTTGGCAATAATATTGGTTGATGAGAAATTCATTAAAGCATCTGGATTTACTTCAGGTATGACCAATGGAATATTTTCCTGGTATCTAAATTGTGAAGTGTTATCAATAACAATTGCACCCGCCTTGGCTGCTATAGGAGCGAATTGTTCAGATACTGATGCTCCTGCTGAAAAAAAGGCAAAGTCAACACCTGTAAAATTGAAATCATTCAGCACTTGGATACCAATATTCTCATCTTTGAACCGAACCTGCCTATTTTTAGATCTTTCACTAGCAAGGGGCATCAAAGATGAAACAGGAAAATCTCTATCTTCAAGCAAAGAGATGAGTGTTTCTCCGACAAGACCGGTTGCACCGACTATTGCAACATTATATTGAGACATTTTAATTATATTTTACTAACATCAACATCAGCATTCTGGCCTCGATGACGTAAATAATGATCCATTAAGACTATGGCTAGCATGGCTTCACCAATTGGTGTAGCTCTTAATCCAACACAAGGATCATGCCTTCCTTTTGTAACTATTTCAGTTGCTTCCCCACTCTTGTCTATGGTTTCAGCGGGTTTTATAATACTTGATGTTGGTTTTAGAGCTATGCTTGCCAAAATATCCTGACCACTTGATATACCGCCCAACGTTCCTCCAGAATTATTCTGTTTAAAACCTTCTGTGTCTATTTCATCTCGGTGTTCACTGCCACGCTGAGTCACCACTGAAAAACCTGCACCAATCTCAACCCCTTTAACAGCGTTTACACTCATTAGGCCATGAGCAATATCAGCTTCTAACTTATCAAAAACAGGTTCCCCAAGGCCTACTGGAACCCCTGTGGCTAATAGATTAATTTTAGCTCCTATAGAATCACCCTCTTTTCTTAACTGGTCCATAAATTGTTCTAATTCTTCAATTTTGCTGGGATCGCCTGCAAAAAAGGGGTTGGTAGAAATAAACGATTTATCCTTGAGAGGGACTTCAATGGCACCCAATTGACTTAGGTAACCAAAAATCTCTATTCCAGCACTCTCTCTAAGGTATTTTTTAGCAATTGCACCTGCTGCTACTCTCATCACTGTTTCCCTAGCAGAAGATCGTCCACCGCCCCTATAATCTCTAATACCGTATTTATGATAGTAAGTATAATCAGCATGTCCGGGTCTGAACTTATCCTTTATGTCGCTGTAATCTTTAGACTTATGATCAACATTTCTAATCGCTAGATTAATTGGTGTTCCTGTGGTCTTTCCTTCAAAAACCCCGGATATAATTTGAACCTCATCAGGCTCTTTACGTTGAGAAGTAAAACGAGATTGGCCGGGTCTGCGTTTATCCAAGTCTTTTTGAATATCCTCTTCTGAGAGATCCATCCCTGGAGGGCAACCATCAATAATAGCAGCCATACCGGGTCCATGACTTTCTCCGGATGTGCTTACAGTAAACAGTTTCCCTATTGTATTGCCTGCCATTACTCTCTCTTAATTAATAACTGTATTGTATCCAATTCTATTCTAGATGTTTTGCCTCAATTAAAGCGACTCCTTCTCCACCATGTTCAAAGCTAATCCATTTAATAGGAAGGCTATACACTCTTTCAACTTCTGTTGATGCGACTCCTGCCTCTATAATTAAAACTCCATCATCATTAAGAAATGGAGGAGCATCTTGCAGTATTCTTGAGATAAAATCCAGTCCATTTTCTCCTGCCACCAATGCTTTCTGAGGCTCATAACTATATTCAGTGGGCAAATTTTCAAAGATTTCCTGAGCCACATATGGTGGATTACTGATGATTAAGTCAAAACATCCTGAAAGATTTGTAAACAGATCTGCTTGTATTAACTTGACTCTATTTTCTAATTTCATTGCTTTGGTATTGATCTTGGCTACCTCTAAAGCTGGCGCTGAAATATCTGTAGCAACAATCTCAAGATGAGGGAATTGCTTGGCCATAGATAAAGCTATACAGCCTGATCCTGTTCCAATTTCTAACACCCTTTTTACTCTACTAATATCAATCCATGGCTCTAGATTGTTTTTTATTAACTCAGCAATTGGTGATCTTGGGATGAGAACTCTGTCATCAACAAAAAACTTATGATCACAAAAATAGGCTTCATTGGTTAAATAAGGCAGAGGTATTTTATTCAATATTCTTTGTGATAAGAGTTCATTGAGATCTAACCACTGCTTAGAGGATGGCAATATGGCCAGTAAATCATTGTCTAAAGGGTAATTAAGGTCAAAAACTGATAAAACCATTGCTAAAGCCTCATCTCTAGCTGAGCTGGTGCCATGACCGTAATATAAATGCTCTTGATCTAGTAACTCCTCCAACTCTGTGAGAATATCAGAAATCTTTGAATGCATTGAAGTCGATTGTAAACAGATGTTTTTCATAATTTTCGATGTTACATTAGATCACAAAGAAACCTGAGACAATAATTTTCATCGTAGAAGAATCAAATGACGTGGTTAAAAACTATAATTCATGAACTGGTATTAAAAGTTACGCAAACTAGGATTGTGTTTATAAAAAACTTAATGATTAAATATTTCATGCGTCATTATCAGATTCAACTTAATGAATATTCAAGAAAAAATATAAACGAATATAAGAGCTTCAATGATTTCTTTACGCGAGAATTATCACTAAATAATCGCCCCATTGCTGAGAATGCTAAATTAATTATCTCACCAGTGGATGGAACAGTTGCCCAATTTGGTTCAATTAAATTGGGTCAATTAATGCAAGTGAAAGGGATAAATTATCAACTTGATGAATTCCTTAATCATCATGAGCATTTAATTAAGATTTATGAGAATGGATTCTTTATGAGCATTTATCTGGCGCCTTATAATTATCATCGTGTGCATCTGCCTTATGAAGGAACTTTAGTGAGTGCAGAAATGGTCTCTGGTAAAACACACCGAGTTGATCAAAAAGCACTGCAAACAATTAAGAATTTATACGTAGAAAATCAACGCTTGATTAGTAACTTTGAAAATAATCTTTTTAACTTCTCTCTGATTATGGTTGCTGCTTTAAACGTTTCTTCAATGTCCATTACATCAAAAAGTGATGGAACAAAATTTTATGAAAAGGCAGAAGAATTTGGCCGGTTTAATCTTGGCTCTACAGTGGTAATATTGTTTCCAAAATCTACAAACTTAGATTGGTCTAGCTCCATAGAATCAGGACAAAAAGTTAAATTTGGTGAATGCATAGCGAAAGTTCGTTAAATTAAGTACTTAACGGGAGTTAATTATGGAAGCAATGATTGTTGTTCTTATCATCGTGCTCATTTTTTTGGTTCGATCATTTAAATACTTTAGTAAGAGGAGTTCACCTTCTGATAAACATAATAAGAAGGAAGATTTTGATTAGAAAGGGGAAAAAATATTCTTAACTCCATAGCCAATCAGAACAAGCATCAAAGTCACAATAAAGTAATAGATTAGTTTCTGGTTAAGCATTATTTATTAACTCTAGATAAATACTCACCGGTTCTGGTATCGACCCTGATTAATTCCCCTTGATCAATAAATAAAGGAACTTTAATAGTCGCGCCTGTTTCTATAACCGCTGGTTTAACTCCGCCCTGTGCAGTGTCGCCTCTAAAACCAGGTTCTGTTTCTGTGATTTTAACTTCGATATTATTTGGCGGTTCTACTGATATCGCCTGATTGTTCCATAAGGTCACACTGCAAACTGATTCTTCTACTATCCAGAATTTGATTTCTTCTATTATTTGACCTCCAATTGCTAACTGCTCATAAGATTCAGTATCCATAAAATGCCAGTGTTGCCCGTCACTATATAGATATTGCATCTCTCTAATAATGACATCCGCAGCCTCTAGACTTGCCCCAATTTTGACTGTTTTCTCTAAAACACGACCGTTTTTTAGATTTTTTAATTTAAGCTTATTGAAAGCTTGCCCTTTTCCAGGTTTATTGAATTCAGACTCAACAATACTAAAAGGCTCTCCCTCAATTAAAACTTTTAATCCGTTTTTAAAATCACCACTGTTGTATGAAACCATTGCAATCCTTTATCTACTTAGGCTCTATTGCCAGGTGATCAATTTTCTTAAATGGCGGTACCGCCCTGCCCCTTTTCCCTCGATCACTCATATAATGATCAAATTCATCGGGTCTAATAATCTTTGGTTTTTTGCCACTATAAACCCTGATAGAATCTTTCTCGCCGATGACTATAGCAGACACTAGCTCTTCTTTTCCTGCTTTAAATTTCTTTGGAGAAATACCAATAATTTTAAGCCCTTTTCCCTTGGTCATCTCCATTAATTGGTTGGAGGGAAAAATCAATAGTTTTCCAGCTGAATTAGCCGCCACAATCAAAGTGTTCTCAGGGTAACCTACACTTGAGGCATTGGCGGGAAGCAAGACTCTAGCATCTGGTGATAAGCGTAGACAAGTTTTACCTTTTCTGTTCTTTGTGTAGAGATCTTCTAATTTAACAAAAAATCCAAAACCATTACTGGATGAAAGTAGCCATTGGGTTTTTGGGTTGCCGGACATAACCCCAGCAAAAATTGCACCATCAGGAGGGTTGAGACGACTGGATAGAGGCTCTCCTTGGCTTCTTGCAGAGGGCAAGGTATCCGCAACAATACTATAGACTCTACCCGTGCTATCTATAAAAACAGCAAACTGATTACTTCGACCAGGGACCGAGTGCAGATAATTATCTCCCGCCTTATAGTTCAAAGATTCTGGTTCATCTATCGTTCCTTTAGCAGCTCTAACCCAACCGCTTTGAGACAAGATAACAGTAACAGGGTCACTGCTAGCAAGTTGTGTCTGATCAAGTGCCTGAGAAACTTCGGCAGCATCATTAAACTTTGTTCTTCGATCATCACCGAATTCTTTAGCGTCAGCAGAAATTTCTTTTTGAATTAATTCATTAATCTTTTGTTTACTTTTGAGAACTTTGGTTAGTGTTCCCTGTTCTTTTTCCAGTTCAGTTTTTTCGATCAATATTTTTTCTTCCTCTAACTTAGCTAAGTTTTTTAATCGGAGATTTAATATTGAATCAGCTTGGATTTCAGTTAATTTGAATTTTTTTATTAGCTTATCTTTTGGATTATCTTCCTCTCTGATGATGCGTATGACCTCATCAATATTCAGATACACCAGCATTAAACCTTCTAGTATGTGCAGCCTGGATTCAACTACATCAAGTCTGTATTGAAGTCGTCTCTTAACCGTTTGGGTTCTGAATTTAATCCATTCACTAAGTAATGTCTTTAAATCACAAACTTTAGGCTTACCATCTAGGCCTATGACATTCATATTAACTCTGATGTTCTTCTCTAAATCTGTTGTGGCAAATAAATGACTCATTAATTCATCAATATTCACCCTGGAGGATTTAGGGGTTAAAACAATACGAATGGGCGTTTCATGATCTGATTCATCATTAATATCAGTTAATAAAGGTAATTTCTTAGCTTTCATCTGGGTGGCAATCTGTTCGATAATTTTATTACCTGAGACTTGATAAGGCAGTTGATTAATGACAATTTGGCTTTTCTCTTTTTTGTAAGTTGCTCTTATCTTTATAGAACCAATGCCGGTCTTATAAATATTTTTTATTTCTTCTGAGGCAGTAATAATCTCTCCTCCAGATGGGAAATCAGGGCCCTGAAAGTTTTTTCCTAATCGAACTAATTGACCTATAGAGATTTCAGGTTTTTTTAAGATCTTATCTAGCAAATAAGCAATTTCTTTGATGTTATGTGGCGGTATATCAGTGGACATTCCTACGGCAATACCTGTCACCCCATTTAGAATTAGATTTGGTAAACGAGCAGGAAGGAAGATAGGCTCATTAAGTGTCCCATCAAAATTTAACTTCCAATCAACTGTGCCTTGACCTAACTCTGCTAACATAAGTTTTGTATAAGCACTGAGTTTTGCCTCTGTGTAACGCATCGCAGCAAAAGATTTTGGGTCATCATAAGATC